>JAEWKY010000059.1 GCA_023457615.1 Actinomycetes bacterium
CTCGTCGACCTCGAGGTCGTCGCGATCGGCGGCGGCTTCTCGCACTCCGCGCCCGACTACCTCGACCTCGTGCGCGCGGCCGCCGACGAGGGCTTCCCGTTCGTGCGGGCGACGCGCATCCTGCCCGCCGGTCTCGGCGGCGAGGCGCCGCTCATCGGCGCCGCCCTCCTGGCGACCGAGGCGTCGTGACGCCGATGAGGGTCGGCCGCGACCGCTGACGGCGACGGTCGATCAGCGGCCGAGCTCGTCGTCGATCATCCGGCCGCGCCGCAGCACGAGGATGACCGGGACGGTGATGCCGGCGGTCGCGACGAGCACGACGAACGGCACGGTCCAGCTGCCGGTCGCGTCGTGGACGACGCCGAGCAGGAGCGAGAACACCCCGGCCGTGAGGTAGGCGAACCCCTGCGCGAAGGCGCTCACCGAGACGGTCACGCGCGGGTCGCGGGTTCGCGTGTTGACGAGCAGCAGCGCGAGCGGGAAGACGATCGACCCCGAGCCGAGGCAGAACGCCCAGAGCAGGGGCGCGGCGCCGGGCGCCACGAGCATCCCGCCCCAGCCGACCATCGTGAACGCCCCGGCGGCCGCGATGAGCGGGATGGTCGTGCCGCGGCGGGAGGCGATCAGCGGCACGAGCAGCGCCTGCGGGATGCCGAGCACGAGGGCCACGCCGAGCGCGGCTCCGGCGGCCTCCCGCGAGATGCCGGCCGTGGCCGCGAGCATCGAGGGCAGGAACGCCATCGCGACGTAGATCGTGATCGAGCTGAGCACGAGCGTGCCGGTGACCGCCCAGGCCGTCGGCGAGGCGCCGATCAACCGGGGGCGCGCGACGGCGCGCGAGACCGGCCCGGGCTCGCGCAGCCCGACCTGCTCGTCGACCTCGGGCGCGGTGAGCTCGGCCGGGGCCGCCCGGCGGTGCAGCACCGTCGCGATCCACGGCACGAGCGCGAGCGCCGGCAGCACGGCCCAGATGCCCACCGCGAAGCGCCAGCCGGTGGCCTCAGCGAGCTGCACGCCCACGAACGCGGGAGTCGAGGCCGAGATGCTCATGAGCACGAGATAGATGCCCGTCACGAGGCCGATGCGCCGCGGGGCGTAGCGCCGCACGAGCGGCGGGAGCAGCACGTTGGTCGCGCCGATGCCGACCATGACGACGAAGGTCGACGCGACGAGCAGCACGGGCTCCTCGGAGAACGCGCGCAGGAGCTGGCCGACGCCGATCAGCACGATGGCGCCGATGAGCGATCCCTCGAGCCCGACGCGACGGGTGGCCCCGGGTACGAGCAGCCCCGCGAGCGCGAAGCCGAACGGCGGGCCGGCGCCGAGCACGGAGAGCACCACGAGGTCGAGATCGAGGTCGTCGGCGAGGAGCGGGAAGACGGGGCCGATGACGCCCGCGGCGGACCTCATCGAGAGGGCGACGAGCAGGATGCCGAGCAGGGCGAGCACGAGCCCGCGTTCGCGCCCGAGCGGCGGTGCGACGCCGCTCATCCGACGAGCCGCTCGTGCCAGGCGTTCGCCGAGACGTCGGTGAGCGACGCGACCTGATCGACGACGACCCGCTTGCGTGCCGCGTCGTCGGAGGCGTCGGCCCAGTCGGCGGCGAAGCCCACGTCGAGGGCGTCGGGTCGCGCGAGCAGCCGGTCGGCGAGCTCCGTGAGCACGCCGCGCTGCCGGGCGTAGAGCGGCTGGCGGGCGTTCGTCGACATGACGTTGGCCGCGACGATGCCCTTGAGCACGGCGATCTCGGCCCCCGTCTCGGCCGGTACGACGACGTGGGCGCCGAAGCGCGCGAGCGAGGTCTGCGGATACGCGGCACGGGTCGCCCGCTCGGCGTGCCCCGCGAAGCGCCCGATCAGCGAGCTCGTCAGATTCTTGAGCCCCGCGAGCGCGCGCCGGGAGCCGTCCCATTCGTCGATCCAGTAGGCGAGGCTGTCGAGCCGGTCGAATGCGGCGATCAGGGTGTCGTGGTCGAACTCCCCGCCGATCCAACGGAACATCGCGTCGACGAGGTCGTCGTGGTCCACCCGCGCGCCGAGCGCCCGCACGTCGAGGAACCCGTTGACGATCGCATCCTCGAAGTCGTGCACCGAGTACGCGATGTCGTCGGAGAGGTCCATCACCTGCGCCTCGATGCAGCGCACCCGCTCGGGAGCCCCCGCGCGCAGCCACGCGAACACGGGGGTGTCGTCGTCGTAGAACCCGTACTTGCTGCGGCCCGACGGATCGGGGATGCCCTGCGCCGCCGGCCACGGGTACTTGCACGACGCGTCGAGGCTCGCCCGCGTGAGGTTGAGCCCGTAGGACTGCTCCGCGTCGAAGACCTTCGGCTCGAGCCGCGTGACGAGGCGGAGGGTCTGCGCGTTGCCCTCGAACCCGCCGATGTCGCTCGCCCACTCGGCGAGCGCGCGCTCCCCGTTGTGGCCGAACGGCGGATGCCCGAGATCGTGCGCGAGGCACGCCGCGTCGACGACATCCGGATCGAGGCCGAGCCGCTGTGCGAGCTCGCGGCCCACCTGCGCGACCTCGAGCGAGTGCGTGAGCCGGTTGCGGGCGAAGTCGAGCCCGGCGGTCGGGCTCAGCACCTGCGTCTTCTGCGAGAGCCGCCGCCAGCCGCTCGAGTGCAGGATGCGCGCGCGGTCGCGGGCGAAGTCGCTGCGACGGCTCGCGTGCTCCTCGGGAAGCCAGCGCTCGGCATCCTGCTCGGTGTATCCGGGAGGGAGTGCCGAGCCGTGGCCGTGCTCAGCCACCGCTGTTGTGGAGCTCGGCGGCCGACACCTCGGCCCGCATCCCCTCCGCGATCTCGCGCGAGTCGAGCCACCTGTCGGGCAGGCTCGGCGTCTTCGGGGTGCCCGCCCGACCGCGCTGGCCCTCGGCGTCGGCGCCCGGGTAGGGCTGGTCGGCGTCGAGGGTGCCGAGCAGGTCGTCGATGTGCTGGAGGCTGCTGCTCATCGCGAGCGCGGCGCGGGTCTCGCCGCCGACCGCGTAGCCCTTGAAGTACCAGGCGACGTGCTTGCGGATGTCGCGGGTCGCCCGCCCCTCGTCCTCGAAGAACTCGACGAGCAGCTCGGCGTGCCGGCGGTAGGCCGCGGCGACCTGGCCGAGCGTCGGCTCCGCCTTGAGCACCCCGCCGGTGAACGCCGCCGCGAGGTCGCCGAACAGCCACGGCTTGCCGAGGCAGCCGCGCCCGACGACGACGCCGTCGCAGCCGGTCTCGTCGACCATGCGCAGCGCGTCCTCGGCCGACCAGATGTCGCCGTTGCCGAGCACCGGCACGTCGGTGATCGTCTCCTTGAGCTTGCCGATCGCCGACCAGTCGGCGTGGCCGGAGTAGAACTCGCTCGCCGTGCGGGCGTGGAGCGCGATGCTCGACACCCCCGCGCCCTGCGCGATGCGCCCCGCCTCGAGGTAGGTGAGGTGGTCGGCGTCGATGCCCTTGCGCATCTTGATCGTGAGCGGCACGGACCCGGCCGCGCGCACGGCGCTCTCCACGATGTCGCGGAACAGATCGAGCTTCCAGGGCAGCGCCGCTCCCCCGCCCTTGCGGGTCACCTTCGGCACGGGGCAGCCGAAGTTGAGGTCGATGTGGTCGGCGCGATCCTCGGCGACGAGCATCGTCACGGCATCCCGCACGGTCGTCGGGTCGACGCCGTAGAGCTGGATGCTGCGGGGCGTCTCGGACTCGTGGTGGCGGATGAGACGCATGCTCTCGGGCGTGCGCTCGACGAGGGCCCGGCTCGTGATCATCTCGGAGACGTAGAGCCCCGCACCGTACTCGCGGCACAGGCGCCGGAACGCCGTGTTCGTGATGCCCGCCATCGGCGCGAGCACGACCGGCACGGTCAGCTCGAGCGGCCCGATGCTGAGGGGCTTCGCCGCGACGGAGGTGGACACCCTCCGATTGTTCCAGAATGAGGGCATGGCCACCGGCAGAGAGCGCGTCGCGGCGGATGCCGAGGCGCGCGGCATCCCCGTCGAGTTCCGCGAGCGGATGCGGGCGTCGTCGCTCGAGGAGGCCGCGAGCCTCCTCGGCATCGCGCCGTCGGACATCGTGAAGTCGCTCGTCGTGCGCCGTCACGACGGCACCTACCTCTTCGCCCTCGTGCCCGGCGATCGGCAGATCTCGTGGCCGAAGCTGCGCGCGCTCGTGGGCGTCAACAAGCTCCGGCTGCCCGAGGCCGAGCTCGCCCTCGAGGCGACCGGCTTCGAGCGCGGCACGATCACACCGCTCGGGTCGACGACGGCGTGGCCGGTGTACGTTGACGAGCGGGTCGCGGGGCGGCGGGTGTCGATGGGAGCCGGCGAGCACGGCTACTCGCTGTTCGTCGAGGTCGACGACCTCGTGCGCGGGCTCGAGGCGACGCTCGCGGACATCTCCGACCCGATGTAGAGGTTACGCGCCCCGGAGTCGCAGTCGCGGCCGGGAGTTCGCGCGCGCGTGCAACTAACGGGAGCGCAAGGGAGGAACCTCGCACACACCGTCGACGCAGGTCTCGGCCTCGGGGTCGCCCAGGGGCGTCAGCACGATCTTCGGCGTCTCGCTCATGCGCTGCGCTCCTCGGCGACCTGGCGGAGTGCCTGGGCGAAGGTCGACGGGTCCTGGGCACCCGAGACGCCGTACTTGCCGTCGATCACGAAGAACGGCACGCCGCGGATGCCGAGCTCGCCCGCCTGGGCGACGTCCGCCCGCACGTCGGCCAGGTACTCGTCGGACGAGAGGGAGCGCACGACGTCGGCGCGGTCGAACCCGAGCTCGGCGGCGAGGTCGGCGAGCTCCTCGACCCGGCCCACGTGGCGGCCCTCGACGAAATACGCCTTGAGCAGGCGCTCCTTCATCTCGAGCTGGCGACCGTGCGCCTTGGCGTAGTGGATGAGCTGGTGCCCGAGCACCGTGTTGGTGGTCTGCAGGGCGTCGTAGTCGTACGTCAGACCGACCGAGGCGGCGATGCCGGTCACCCGGTCGCCCATCGCCCTCGCCTGCTCGGGCGAGACGCCCATCTTCTGCGCGAGGAACTCCTCGTGGTGGCCGTCGAACTCGACGGGCGTGTCGGGCGAGAGCTCGAACGAGTGGTACTCGACCTCGACGGGCACGCCCGCGGCCTCAGCCCCCGCCTCGAACTTGCGCTTGCCGATGTAGCACCACGGACAGGCGATGTCCGACCAGATGTCGACCTTGATCGGCGCGGAGGGACTCGGGGACACGTCACCGGTGATCGTCACCTCAAGGTCAACGCGTCGGCGGCCCCGGCATTCCCGGGACGACGGGCACGCCGATGCGGCTGAGACGCTCGACGCGGTTCCGCCGGGCGAACCACTCGACGCCGACCACCCAGAGCACGACGGTGACGACCTGCGCGATCAGGCCCGCCGACCCGCCGGTGTCCTCCGTGATGCCGGTCGGACCGAACATCCCGGTGCCGGAGGCGGCGAAGGCGCCGATGTTGTTGACGGCGTGCATCGCGATCGCGGCCTCGAGGCCGCCGGTGCGGATCGTGACGATCGCGAAGCCGACGCCCATGACGGTCACGGTCGCGATGCCCCACCCGTCGTAGGCGTGGCTGAAGCCGAAGAGCACCGCCGAGACGACGATCGTCACGGGGGCCCAGCGCAGCCAGGCGCCCACCGACTGCAGCAGCACGCCGCGGTACAGGTACTCCTCGGTCGCGGCCTGCACGGGCACGAGCACGAGCACGAGCAGCATCGACAGCAGGTAGGTCGGCACGTCGGTGCTGAACGGCAGCAGCTGGTCGCCGAGCGCGATCCCGACGCCGACCTGCACGGCGAGGGTGCCGACCCAGACGACGGCGGCCGGGACGAGCGTGAGGGCGAGCCACCGCCAGCGCAGCGAGAAGAGCACCGAGTGCAGGATGTTCACGCGCACCCCCGCGGGCCGGATGCCGGCGATGCGCAGGGCGAGAGGGATGAGCGGGAGCACGAGGATGATCGATCCGAGGCCGAAGAGCAGCGTCCAGGGTCGCGCCATGTCGGGCGACAGGAGCGCCACGAGATCGTCCTGCACCGTCGGCGAGAGGAGGTCGATCGCGTTCGTGGCGAAGAGCACGATGAAGGCCGGGATGGCGACCACGATGCTCACGACGACGAAGAACACCCCGGTCAGGAGCACCGCGACGAGGGGACGCCACCAGCGGTAGGTCGGCTGGGCGAGCAGGAGCCGGTGGTACGGCAGCCGGGCGACGACGATCTCGGGCGCGGACGTAGCCGGGAGCGGCGGCGCGGGCGGCCGGGCGGCGTCGCTCATGCGCGCTCCTCGTCGAGGTCGTCGAGCAGGTCGAGTCCGCGGCGGGCCCAGAGGATCTCCTGCTCCGCGCGCGCGACGAGTCCCTCGTACGCGTAGCGCTTGAAGGCCGCGACCCGGGGCCGGTCGCCCTCCGGGGTCACCGCGAGGCGCCGGTTGAGCATCGGGCTCGTCGCGGTGTCGATCTGATGGATCTGGTCCTCCCACTGCGCGAGCTCCGACTCGTAGTGGGTGATGTGCGCGCGCAGCTGGGCGCGCGCGGCATCCGGGGTCGCCCACTCGAAGTAGGCCGACTTGAGGTGCATCCCGTCGCGGAAGCGCGCGTACGGGAGCATCGAGTTCATCCAGTCGCGCAGCGCCTGCCGACCGGCGTCGGTGATGTGGTACTCCCGCTTGGTGCCCTTCGAGCCCCAGGGCACCTCCTCGGCCTCGACGACCCCGTCGGCCTCCATCTTGCGGAGCTCGGGATAGATCTGCGAGTCGGGCGCGTACCAGACGTGGCCGACCGACGAGTCGAACCGCTTGTGCAGGTCGTACCCGGTCATGGCGTCGACGCTCAGCAGAGCGAGGAGCGCGAAACGTAGGGACATGGGAGAGACACCTCGGGCCGGACGCGGAGACGCACAGTCCCCGGGTCCGACCCTAAGGGACTCAGGCCTTGTACCCGGTGCGCCAGCCGCCCTGGTAGGTCTGGCGGGCGACCGTGGAGTACGGCACCGGGCTGACGACCGCGCGGATCGGCAGCTGCTCGTGCTTCTCGACCGACGCCTTCGTCGTGTTGGGGTTCTCGCCCCACAGCACGCGCAGCTCGGTGCCCTCCGGCACCTCGGGCGAGATGGTCGCGAGCGACAGGGCGCGCTTCTCGTTCGACGAGTAGCCCGTGAACATCGAGTAGCCGACGACGTTGTCGTCCGCGTCGACGACGGCGTCGTAGTTCGCCGAGCCGTAGTTCGCGAGCGGCAGGTCGAAGAACTTGTGCGACGGCCCGTCGACGTCGAAGAGCGACGCGAAGATCTTCGTGACGTCCTCGGCGTCCCAGGCGAGCGTGACCTTCTTGCGCTGCGCGTCCTTGTCCATCTTCTCGAGGGCGTCGCGGCCGATGAAGTCGTGGTCGAACTTCACGAACGACCCGTAGCCGAGCTCCCACGGGGTGAGGTAGTAGTCCTCGATGTTCGACGAGACGAACGAGCCGGCGAGCGTGCCGGTGGCCTCGTACGAGTCGGCGGGCAGCCAGTCGCGGTAGCCCTGCTCCTCGGCACCCGTGTAGATCGCGGGCAGCGGCGACGGGATCCAGCCCGACTCGAGCGTGTTCGACGGGTAGGCGCGCGAGCCGACCGGGACGAGGCCGAACTCGCGGCCCGCCTCGACGATCGTGTCGCGGATGAGGTGGTGGTCCTCGTACGGGCCCCACAGCTCGAGACCCGGGGCGCCGGCCATGCCGTGCCGGAGCGTGCGGACTGTCTTGCCGGCGATCTGCATCGTCGACATCGAGAAGAACTTGAGCTGCTCGAGCGGACCGCCGTTGAGCTTCTCGATGACCGACCAGGCGGCGGGGCCCTGGATCTGGAAGCGGTAGTAGCGGCGCGACACGGCGTCGCCGTACGGACGCGAGTTCGAGCGACGGTCGATCACGAGATCGAGGTTCTTGTAGTCGCCGGTCTCGGCGTGGTACGCGAGCCAGTTCGAGGCGGGCGCGCGGCCGACGTAGACGTACTCGTCCTCGGCCTCGCGGAACAGGATGCCGTCGCCGATGACGTGGCCCGAGGCCGTGGTCGGCACGTACTGCTTGGCCTTGTCGACCGGGAACACGGCCGTCGAGTTGATCGCCGTGTCGGAGATCAGCCTGATGGCGTCCGATCCCTTGAGGAACACGTTGTCCATGTGGTGCGACTGGTCGTAGAGCACGGCCGTCGTGCGCCAGGCCTGCTGCTCCTTGATCCAGTTCTGGAAGTCGGCCGGCACGACGGGGTAGATGTACGAGCCGATCTGCGAGTTGCGCAGCAGCTCGACGGGGCTGCCCGCGGCCGCGATGGCCTCGGTGAGGTTCTTCGCCATTGGTTCCTTCTTCGTTGAGTACCTATGGGTATAGGTGTTGGGTGGATATGCGGATGCCCGGCACGAGCCCGGCGGGACTAGAAGACGATCGTCTGGCGGCCGGCTCGGATGACGCGGTCCTCGCAGTGCCACAGGACCGCGCGGGAGAGCACCTCGCGCTCGACGTACGCGCCCTTGCGCTGCAGGTCGGCCGCGGTGTCGGCGTGGTCGACGCGCACGACGTCCTGCTCGATGATCGGGCCCTCGTCGAGCTCCTCGGTGACGTAGTGGGCGGTCGCGCCGATGAGCTTGACGCCGCGCTCCTTGGCCTTCTTGTACGGGCCCGCGCCGATGAAGGCCGGCAGGAACGAGTGGTGGATGTTGATGACCGGAACACCGACCCCCTCGAGGAAGCCCTCCGAGAGGATCTGCATGTAGCGGGCGAGCACGACGACGTCGGCGTTGCCCGTGATGAGCTCGATGATCTTGCGCTCCGACTCCGACTTGTCGGCGCCCGAGACGCTCGGCACGTGGAAGAACGGGATGCCGAAGCTGCGCACGTCCTCGGCCATGTCGGTGTGGTTCGAGATGACCATCGGCACCGACATCGGGATCTCGCCGCGACGGTGCCGCCAGAGCAGGTCGAGCAGGCAGTGGTCGCTCTTCGACGCCAGGATGATGACGCGCTTCGGGCTCGCCCGATGGGTCAGGGTCCAGGTCATCCCGAGGTCGTCGAGCACGGCGCCGAGGTCGGCCTCGAGGGCGGGCGAGCGCACGATCAGGTCGGGCAGGTCGAAGACCGTGCGCTGGAAGAACTGGCCGCCCTCGGGGTTGTCGGTGTACTGGTCGAGCGCGACGATGTTGGCGCCGTGCTGCGAGAGCGTCGCGGAGACCGCCGCGACGATGCCGGGACGGTCGGCCCCGTGCACGATGAGCACGGCCTGGTTGGAGCGGCCCGGCAGGGCGGGCGCCGCCGCGGGCTGCGTCAAGGTCTGTGTCACAGCTTCTCCTTGAAGTCGCGGATCCACTCCGACGTCGCGACGAGGCCGCCGAACGTGTAGAAGTGCAGCTTCACGATCCCATGCTCGTCGGTGTCGAGGCGCTTGGCCAGACGGCCGATGAACTTGTCGGGGCCGGCCGTGCCCATGAGGTTCGTGAGCGAGAGACCGTACTTCTTCGCGATGCCGGCCGACGAGGCGACGCCGAAGCGGGCGGCGAAGGCGAGCAGGCGCTTGATGCCCGCGGGGCCGGGGACGCCGACGCGGATCTCGTCGTCGATGCCCGCGGCGCGCACCTTCTCGATCCAGGCGACGACCGGGTCCTCGTCGAAGCCGAACTGCGTGAGGATCGTGCCCGTCGTGCCCTGCTCGGTGAGGGTGGCGTGCTTGCCGGTGATCGCGGTCCAGAGCTGGTCGTCCGAGATGTCCGGGTGACCCTCGGGGTAGCCGGCGATCGAGATGTCGACGGCGCCGTACTGCTGGAGGAGGCCGGTCCTGATGACGGCGTGCGAGTCCTCGTACGGGCCCTCCGGGGTCGACGGGTCGCCGCCGACGGAGAACACGTGGCTCGAGGTGCCCTGGGCCTGGAGGGCGCCGAGGAACTCCTCCAGCTGCTCCTGCGACGACAGGCGGCGCGCCGAGATGTGCGGGACGGGGATGAACCCGCCGTCGAGCACCGCCTTCGACGCCACGAGACGCATCTGAAGGTCTTCGTTGCCGAGGAACGTCACGTTGATGCGGGTGCCCTGCGGGATGAGCGGGGCCGCGTCGAGGAGTCCGGGGACGTCCTTGCCGGTCATCTCGAGGGAGAAGTCCTCGAGCAGCTGAGCGGGCGTGTACTTCGCCATGAGGGATGCGTTCCTTCCGACATCGTCGTCGCGGAACAGACTACCTATGGTCATAGTGAGTTGTCCAGCGTCGGTCGCCGCCAGGCAAGCGCAGATGTCACGACAGCGCGAATCCGCTGCGTCTCAGACGGAATCGCTCGCCGAGGCGCCGACCGAGATCGATCGCACGCCGCTCGACGAGCCACCACGACGCGAGGGCGAGCGCCCCCGTCACGACCGCGACGAGCAGGATGTCCACCGCGAGCGGAAGCCGGGGTGCGACGAGCCACACGGTCTGCTGCACGGGGAACCCCCACAGGTAGAGGCCGTACGAGAGATCGCCGAACCGCCCCGCGCGGCGCACCACGGGCGTCGACCGCGCTCCGAGGACGATCACGAGGAAGGGCAGCACGACCCAGGCGAGCGCCACCGCCTCGCGCTCCGCGAGGAACGCGCCGACCGCGAGCCACCCCGCTCCCGTGACGACCGCCCACCGCCGCCGCGGACGCCGGACCCCGTGTCGCTCGGCCTCCGAGAGCACCGCGCCCCCGGCGAAGAACACGATCACCGTGAGCACATCCCTCATCCCGCGCGGCGCCGCACCCGGAACCAGCAGCACGGTCGCCGTCGCGATCCCGACGAGAGCCGGCGCGACGAGACGCGCGGCGGGCGACCGCAGCGCGAGGGCGAGCAGTCCGGCGGCGAGCACGCCGAGGTAGCAGAGGAACTCGGGCCCGAGCGTCCACAGCGAGCCGTTGACCGTGCCGTCGACGGGGTGGGCCTCGAAGACGCCGGGCAGCGTGTAGACCGGCACGAGCGTCACGTTGCGCAGATACGCCCACGACTCCGGGTCGACGAGGTACCCCGACGCTCCGAGCGTCGAGACGAGCGGGCCGAGCACGAACGTCGTCACGACCACGACCACGACGAGGGCGGGCAGGATGCGGAAGACGCGACGCAGCAGGAACGGCACGACCCGCGGCGAGCGCGCCCAGCTCGTCGCGATGAGGTAGCCGCTCAGGCTGAAGAACACGTAGACGCCCAGGTCGAAGAGCTTGATCCCCGCGACGAGCGGGCGCTCCGCGAGGCCCGTGAGCGGCCAGGCGTGACCGACGAGCACCGCGAGAGCGGCGAGCAGCCGGACCGCGTCGAAGTCGTTGTCGCGATCCGGGCGCGCCATCAGCGGGGTCCCCGTCGGGGACTCAGCCGCGGAGCCGCTCGGCGAGGTAGCCGTGCAGCCGGTCGAGCGACACGCGCTCCTGGGCCATCGTGTCCCGCTCGCGCACCGTGACCGCCTGGTCGTCGAGCGAATCGAAGTCGACGGTCACGCAGAACGGCGTGCCGATCTCGTCCTGACGGCGGTAGCGACGGCCGATCGCGCCGGCGTCGTCGAACTCGATCATCCAGTCCTGACGCAGGTCGTCGGCGAGCTTCTTCGCGACCGGGGAGAGCTGCTCGTTGCGCGAGAGCGGCAGCACCGCCGCCTTGACCGGCGCGAGCCGCCGGTCGAGGCGCAGCACGGTGCGGGTGTCGACGCCGCCCTTCGTGTTCGGGGCCTCGTCCTCCGCGTAGGCGTCCACGAGGAACGCCATCAGCGCGCGGGTGAGGCCGAACGCCGGCTCGATGACGTACGGCGTCCACCGCTCGTTGGTCGTCTGGTCGAAGTACGACAGGTCGACGCCCGACTCCTTCGAGTGGGTCGACAGGTCGAAGTCGGTGCGGTTCGCGACGCCCATGAGCTCGCCCCACTCCGAGCCGGCGAACCGGAAGCGGTACTCGAGGTCGACCGTGCCCTTCGAGTAGTGCGAGAGCTTCTCCTGCGGGTGCGTGTAGCGCCGCAGGTTCTCCGGCGTGATGCCGAGCCCGAGGAACCACTGCTCGCACTGGTCGACCCAGTAGTCGAACCACTCGTCGTCGGTGCCGGGCTTGACGAAGAACTCCATCTCCATCTGCTCGAACTCGCGCGTGCGGAAGATGAAGTTGCCGGGGGTGATCTCGTTGCGGAACGACTTGCCGACCTGCGCGATGCCGAACGGCGGCTTCATGCGCGCGCTCGCGAGCACGTTCGCGAAGTTCACGAAGATGCCCTGCGCCGTCTCGGGGCGGAGGTAGTGGAGTCCGGCCTCGTCGTCGACGGGGCCGAGGTAGGTCTTGAGCAGGCCGCTGAACTCGCGGGGCTCCGTCCACTGGCCGCGCGTGCCGCAGTTCTCGCAGACGATGTCGCCCATGCCGTTCTCGGGGGCACGGCCCTTCTTCTCCTCGAAGGCCTCGAGCAGGTGGTCCTGGCGGTAGCGCTTGTGACAGCTCAGGCACTCGACGAGCGGGTCGGAGAACACCGCGACGTGACCCGAGGCCTCCCACACGCGCTTGGGCAGGATGACGGAGGAGTCGATGCCGACGATGTCGTCCCGGGTCTGCACCATGAACTTCCACCACTCGCGCTTGATGTTCTCCTTGAGCGCGGTGCCGAGCGGCCCGTAGTCCCACGCCGAGCGGGATCCGCCGTAGATCTCGCCGGACTGGAACACGAAGCCGCGACGCTTCGCGAGGGAGATGATCGAGTCGAGTGCTGTGGCTGCCATGACCCCGACAGCCTATCGGCGGATGCCGCCCGCGACTTCGTGGGCGCTGCTAGCCTTCGGCTACCTCGAACCCGCCCCGGAGGTCCCGTGCGTCGCCGCCTGCTCCTCTCCCTCCCCCTCCTCGCCGGGCTGCTGCTGGGCGCCGCGCCGGCCTCCGCGGCCGACGGCGACACCGAGCTGCTGCGCTTCGCGGGCACCTACGCGGGATTTCCGTACGGCGGCGACGACCAGCCCGTCCTCGAGAGCGGCTACGGGCCCTACGACGTCGAGCTGGAGTTCGCGTGCGTCGACGGCACGTGCACCCTCGCGTCCTACAACGGCGACGATCCGAGCCCGCAGAAGGCCGCCTGGACCTTCACCGACGGATCGGGCTCCTGGGAGACCGCGCTGACGGGCGACGTCTGCGCCGAGACGGAGGAGCGCGCGCAGAGCGGCACCGCGACGCTCGTCGGCGACGAGCTGACGATCGTGGTCGACGTGCTCCCGATCCCGATGACCGACTGCGGCGGCGGCACGGGTCGCGCGATCGGTCGCAACCAGGACACCTGGACCCTCGAGCTCGTGGAGGGCGACCTGTGCGCGCTCGACGCGTCGTGCGTCGAGGAGGCGCCCGTCGCCGCCGCCTCCCCCTCGGCCCCGGAGCCGCGCCCGTTCGCCGAGCCGACCGTGTTCGGCGGCCTCGACACCGTCGCCGAGACGGCCCGACCGGCGAACCTGCTGTGGGCCGCGGCGGGGACGGTGATCCTCGCGCTGCTCGTCGCGATCCCGACGCACTTCTTCAACACGGCCGCCGAGACGCTGTCCGACCGGATCGGCGCGTGGTGGCGTCGCGTGCGGAGACGGCCCGAGTCGCCCGAGAAGCCCGGCGTCGCGCTCCGCGGCTGGCCGCTCGCCGCGGGCGGGGTCGCCGCCGCCGCGGTGATCGCGGCCTTCGCCGATCCCGCCTTCGGGTTCGACGCCGCGGGACTGCGCGTGCTGCTCTCGATCCTCCTCGCGTTCGGGATCGAGGTCGTGCTCGGCTGGTTCGCCGTCATCCTGATCGTGCGCCGCACCCATCCGGCCGCGTCGGCGACGTTCCGCTTCGCCCCGCTCACGCTCCTCCTCGTCGCGGCGGCGGTCGCGCTCACCCGGCTCACGGGGTTCGAGCCGCCGATCGTGTTCGGCCTCGTCGCCGGCGTCGCCTTCGGCGGGCTCCTCGGCACGGCCGAGAAGGCGCGCGTCGCGCTCGTCGGACTCGGCTGGGCCTTCGGCATCGGGCTGCTCGCCTGGATCGCGTACAGCGTGCTGCCCGCGAGCGGCGAGCTCGTCGTCGTGCGGGAGCTGCTCGCGACGGCCGCGATCGCGGGCATCTCGACGCTGCCGATCGCGCTGCTGCCGTTGCGCGGACTCGCCGGACGCACGGTGTGGGAGGCGAGCCGCATCGTGTGGGGCGTCTCCTACGCGATCGGGCTCTTCGCATTCCTGCTCGTGCTGCTGCCCCTCCCCGCGTCGTGGGCCTCCGTCGGCGTCGGGCTCTGGACGTGGATCGGGCTCTACCTGCTCTACGCCCTCGGCGCGGTCGTCATCTGGCTCGTCGTGACACGTCCCTGGCGGCGTGCTGCGGAGGACGCCGCGTGAACCGCCTCGTCGCGGCGGCGCTCGGCGCCGTCGTCGTCGGGGTCGCCCTCGCCGGTGCAGCCGCCGCGGCGTCGGCGCAGACCCCCGAGCCGCAGCCGACGCTCCCGCCCGGCGTCCTCCAGTACGCCGGAGTGGTCGAGTCGGTCTCGACCGATCCGAGCGACGGCGAGACGCGGGTCGACGAGCCGGTCGAATCGGTCGCGTGGGTGGTGTGCGACGAGGACGGCTGCGTCGCGGCCCGCACTCAGAGCGGCGAGGACGGCATCCCTCTCGACGACGGCGCGGGAACGCTGAGCGCTCCCGCCACGGGCTCGGTGTGCGGGGAGGGCGAGTACCGCGGCGCCCGCACCGAGACCGTCACCGCGACCGCCGAGACGCTCACCTGGGTCGTCGACGCCGAGTGGTCGGGCAAGGTCATGTGCCCCGAGGGCGAGAGCTGGGTCTGGGCCCTGCACTGGGAGTTCGAGGGCGAGCTCGTGGCGGGCGACCCGTGCGTGCTCGACGGCTCGTGCGTCGTCGCCGAGGAGGACTGCTGCGTGTCGCCGGGCGCCCCGCGTCCCTTCACGGCGCCGACGGTGCTGTCGGGCGTCGCGACCGCCGCAGAGGCGGCGAGGCCGGGCAACCTGCTGTGGGCCGCGCTCGGCACCGTCGTGCTCGCGCTGCTCATCGCGATCCCCACGCACTTCTTCAACTCGGCGGCCGAGACCGTGACCGACCGCGTCGGCGCCTGGTGGCGCGCCCGTCGGCGTCGTGAGATCCCGGCGCGCGGTCTCACGCGCTGGCCGGTCGCCGCGGGCGGAGTGCTCGCCGCCGCCACGATCTCGGCATTCGCCGACCCCGCCTTCGGGTTCGATGCGGCGGGGCTGCGGGTGCTGCTCTCGATCGTCGTCGCCTTCGGGATCGAGGTCGCTCTCGGGTGGGTCGCGGTCATCCTCGTCGTGCGCCGCACGCATCCCACGGCGGTCGCGACGATCCGGTTCGCGCCGCTCACCCTCCTGCTCGTCGCCGCGGCGATGCTCGTGACGCGCCTGACCGGGTTCGAGCCCGCGATCGTCTTCGGCCTCGTCGCGGGCGTCGCCTTCGGCGGCCTGCTCGGAGCGGCCGAGCAGGCGCGCGTCGCACTCATCGGCCTCGGCTGGTCGTTCGGCATCGGTCTCCTCGCGTGGGGAGGGTACTCGGTCGCGACCGCGGTCGGCGGCGACACCGTGCTCCGCGAGCTGCTCGCGACCGCCGCGATCGCCGGCATCTCGACGCTCCCGATCGCCCTCCTCCCCCTCCGCGGGCTCACGGGTCGCACGGTGTGGGAGGCGAGCCGTGTCGTCTGGGGCATCGCCTACGCGATCGGCCTGTTCGCGTTCCTGCTCGTGCTTCTCCCCCTCCCCGCATCGTGGGCGGAGGTGGGCGTCGGGCTCTGGACGTGGATCGGCCTCTACGTGCTCTATGCCGCCGCGGGGGTGGCGGCCTGGCTCATCGCGACGCGTCCCTGGCGAGGCGCGCGAGCAGCCGACCCCAGCGACGCGTGATCTCCTCGTCGCGATAGCGCGCGGCGGACCGTCGGGCCGCGAGGCGCATGAGGGCGAGCCGCCAGGCCGGGGTCGACATCGCCTCGCGCACCGCACGGTCGAGCGCGCGCTGGTCGCCGGGCGGCACGAGCCAGCCGTCGACGCCGTGGCGGATGACATCCCGGGGTCCGTAGCGGATGTCGACCGCGATGGGGAGGCACCCCGCCCCCATCGCCTCGTGGAGCACGAGCGGCGAGCCCTCGAACCGGCTCGTGAGCAGCAGTACGGACGCCTCCGCGAGTCGCACGCGCGCGTCGGGCCGGTGCCCGTGGAACACGACGGCGCCGTGCGGCTGCGCCGCGGCGACCTCCTCGAGGAACGCCCGGCGGTCGCCCTCGCCGTAGACGTCGAGCCGCGAGCCCGCGATCCGACCCGTCGCCCGGATGGCGCGCTGCACCTTCTTGCGCCCGGTGAGCGACGCGAGCACGGCCGCGTGGCGCGCGTCGCGACGCAGCGGTCCCCGGGGCGGCAGCTCCCGGGAGTTCGGGATCACGACGAGCTCCGGCCCCGGTCCGACCCGGACCGCGAGCTCCGCGCGCTGACGGTCGGTGAGCACCACCGTCGCGTCGAAGACGTCGAGCCGCTCGAGGACGGCTCGACGCCGCGGACGCAGCTCCCCCGCGGGATCGTCGGGATCGGCGAGGTGCGAGTTGTGCAGCACGTGCACGATCGTCGAGCCGGGGCGTCGGTAGTCGAGCAGGTTCTGCGCGCTCACCGTGCTGTCGACGATGAGGAACGCCGGCTCGTCGCCGGCGAGACGGTCGAGCCACGCCGCGTAGAGCGAGCGCATCCGCCGCCAGCCGCGCACCGGCCTCCCGCGCTCGTCGCAGAGCACGACCGAGCGGCGGCCGTCCGGCGCGTCGCGCCGGTCGCTCAGCAGCAGCGTGCCATCGGGTCGGTAGTGATCGCGCTGGAGCACCGTGACGCCGTCGGCGGCGAGGCGGGTGCGCGACATCGGGATGCCGTCGCGCGCCGCGACGACGCCCTCGGCGAGCGGGGCGAGCGGGGTGCGCGCGGGGTCGAACCGACCGCCGGGCACCGGATGCATGCGCAGCCAGTCGTAGAGGTTCACGAGCCCGACACCGGGCCCGAGCTCGCCGGCGTCGCGCAGGCGTCGCTCGAGCGCCGGGTAGTCGGGGCGGGCGTCGAACGTCAGCACGTCGACGTGCACTCCGCCGAGCCGGGCGAACGCGCGCGAGCGATGGAGGAGGGCGCTCGTCATCCCGCCGTGGCCGTCGGGGAGGTGCCAGGCGACCGCGAAGTGCCGACCGGGCGGGAACCGCATCCCCGCATCGTCTCCGGCGCGGCGTCGCCCGGCAAGGGGCTAGCGCACGATGCGGGCGACCGCGTCGACGTCCGAGAGGTCGTTCCAGAGGTGGAAGGAGGCGCGCAGCCGGCCGGCCCGGCCCGAGATGCGGATGCCCGCGTCGAGAAGGCGCCGGATGTCCTCCCCCGACGCGTCCGGCCAGGTCACGATCGCCTGGTGCTGCTGCGGGATGCCGACCGCGTCGCACAGGGCGTCGCCGAGCGAGGTCGTGAAGGCCCACACCTCGGCGAGATCGAGCCCCGCGAAGAGCGCGATCGCCGGCTCGGCGCCCACCCAGGCCTGCCACGCCGGCGACACGTCGAAGCGCCGCGCGTCGGGGGCGAGGCTCATCGCGGGTCCGTAGACGTTCGTCCACGGATCGTCGCCCGCGTACCAGCCCGCCTGCAGCGGCGTCAGCAGCGGGTCGAAGCGCGGGCTCAGCGTGAGGAAGGCCACGCCGCGCGGCGAGCACAGCCACTTGTAGGTGTGGCACACGGTCACGTCGAACCGGCTCGCGTCGACGGGCACGACGCCCGCCGCCTGCGTGACGTCGCAGAACGTGAACGCCCCGACGCGCGCGGCCGCCTCGACGATCGCGTCGAGGTCGGCGACGACGCCGGTCGCCGACTGCACGTGCGAGAAGGCGACGAGCCACGTCTCCTCGGTGATCGAGTCGGCGAGCGCCGCGAGCGGCACGACGCGGGTGCGGATGCCGGGCCGGTTCAGGAACGGGAACTCGATCGACGAGAAGTCGCCCTCGGGCACGAGCACCTCGGCGCCCTCCGGGACGGCGGCGGCGACGAGCGAGGTGAGCACCGACGTCTGCGAGCCGATCGCGATGCGGTCCACGGGCATCCCGACGAGCCGCGCGTAGGAGGCCCGCGTGCGCGCGATGACGGCGTCGTAGCCCTGCGGGTCGCGGTCGGCGGCCTCCCACGCGGCGAGGTCGGCGCGCAGGGCGGCGACGGCGCTCGTGGGCGGGATGCCGATCGACGCGACGGCGACGTAGCCGCGCGGCTCGCGGAACTCGGCGATGGCGGACTGGAGCGCGGCACTGTGCCCGGTCATGCTCCGAGCCTCCCCCGCTCCCGGAGGCGGCGCAAGGGCCTGCCGCGGACGAGCGGCCCGCGGCACCGCGTGCGGGCTCAGCCCTCGGAGGTCGGCGCGAATCCCGGCTCGGCGTACAGCGCGGCGAGGTAGCGCTCCACCTCCGCGTCGATGCGGTCGCGCGGATACGGTCCGCCCCCGCCGTACGCCCACATCGAGGCGAGCGTGCCGAGCTGCAGGATGTACGAGCTGGCGCGAAGGCGCGGCGAGGTCGCGAGCCGGCCCTCGGGCCCATCGAGAGGATCGCGCAGGATCCGGCCGTCGAAGTAGGCGGGCGACAGGCGAGCGCGAGGAGCGAGTTCGAGCAGCCCGTCGAGCAGCGCCGCCGACTCCGCATCCCCGTGCCGCCGGGAGAAGTACCACACCGCGTGCACGGCCGTCTGCCACAGACTCGGCTCGGGAACACGATGGGTCGTGATCGGGAACGCTCCGAACTCGGCCGCCGCCCGAGCCGCCTGAGCCGTCTCCCCGTAGATCGCGAGCGTCTTCAGCACCTGGGCCGCCTCGCCCCCGTGCGTGGCGGAACGCGTCAACGAGAAGTCCTTCGGCAGCTTCACGAACGCCCGGGCACCCGTCGGAACCCGCGCGCCCTCCAGATCCAGCTGCGCCACGAACCGCGGCGTCACCTCCGCCGTGAGCGTCCGCCATCGCGCGGCGGGCATCTCGGCGCGCCCGTCCGACGTCGCGGGGTCGGTGACGACCGGGTCACGCCGCGGGGGCCCCGGGATGCCGGCGAGCCGGTCGACGAGCCACGCGGGACGGTGCTCGGGGTCGCGCGGGAACTCCTCCAGTTCGGCGGCGAGCGAGGCGGGCGCCACCGACCTCCACGCGGGCTCGGTGTCGTAGTCGAACGCGGTCGTGACCTCGCCGTCGGCCGACACCCGGATGTCGGCGGAGAACCACGTCCCGCGCCCCGGTCGGGCCATCGCGGCGGGAAGCTGCGCCATCGCCAGGTAGAACTCCCGCGGCGGGACGACGCGGTCGTGGCGACCCTCGGGCGCCTCGACGCCGCCGTTCGCGGTATACGCCCGGGTCTCGCCCTCGCGGAGCGCGCCGAGCCGCCAGGTCACGAGGTGGTGCACCGCGGTGTCGCCCGGCCGCAGCATCCCCTTCAGGATGCCGACGAGCTCGGCGAGCAGTTCGGCTTCGGTGCTCATCGCGGTGCCTCCGGGGTGTCGACCGCTCCCCCGAAGCGCCGGGTGCGCTGCGCGTAGAGCTCGATCGCACGCCACAGATCCTCCCGCGTGAAGTCGGGCCAGAGCGTGTCGAGGAACACCATCTCGGCGTAGGCCGACTGCCAGAGCAGGAAGTTGCTCGTGCGCTGCTCGCCCGACGACCGCACGAAGAGGTCGACGTCGGGCAGGTCGGGCACGTAGAGGTGCCGCTGCAGCGTCTTCTCGGTGATGCGATCGGGCTTCACCCGGCCGGTCGCGACATCCGCGGCGATCGCGCGCACGGCATCCACGAGCTCGACGCGTCCGCCGTAGTTGACGCACATGGTGAGCGTCAGGCCGGTGTTGTGCTTCGTGAGCTCTTGGGCGACCTCGAGCTCGTCGATGACGCTGCGCCACAGCCGCGGGCGGCGTCCGGCCCACGTCACCCGCACGCCCCACTCGTGCAGCTGGTCGCGGCGGCGGCGGATGACATCCCGGTTGAAGCCCATGAGGAAGCGCACCTCGTCGGGGCTGCGGGTCCAGTTCTCGGTCGAGAACGCGTAGGCCGAGAGGTGGGTGACCCCGATCTGGATGGCGCCCGCGACGACGTCGAGCAGGCTCGCCTCGCCCGCCTTGTGCCCCTCGACGCGGCTCAGCCCGCGGGAGTTCGCCCAGCGGCCGTTGCCGTCCATGACGAGCGCGACGTGCTTCGGCACCGCCGTCGCGGGCATCGCGGGAGGCTGCACCCCCGTCCAGTCGAGCGCGAGCCCGGTCACGCGGGGGTCCGATCGACGTGCGGGAGCGAGCGGAGCCCGCGCTCGAGGTGGAACTGGGTGTAGGCCGCGACGACGCCGGACGCCTGCGCGCGCGTGCGCTCGTCGGCCGATTCCGCCGCCTCCCAGTCGCCCGCGAGGAGCGCGGCGAGGGTGCCGAGCGTCGCGGGGTCGAGCCGCGGGGCCCCGGGCGGGGCGACGGCATCCGACACCACGCCGCCGAGCTGCACGACGAACACCGTGTGCGGACCCGCCTCGCCCGTCACGGCGCAGTCGACGAACGACGGCGCCCAGCCCGCGATCGAGAGCGCGCGCAGCAGGTAGGAGTCGAGCGTCAGACCCGCGGGATGCTCGGCCCGCGCGAGCGAGCGCAGCGCCCCGACGAGCAGCAGGTAGTGCTGCAGCCCCGCCTCGTGCTCGGTGAGGCGGTCGGCCGCCTCGACCATCGCGGTCGCCGCCGTGAAGCGCGGGTAGTCGCCCGCGATGTCGGCGCCGTACGACCCGATCGACTCGGCCTGCTGCACGATGTCGAGCGAGCGGCCCTTGTAGAGCTGCAGGTCGGCGACCATGAACGGCTCGAGCCGCGCGCCGAACCGGGATGCCGTGCGCCGCACGCCCTTCGCGACGGCGCGGATCTTGCCGTGCTGCCGGCTGAGCATCGTGACGATGCGGTCGGCCTCGCCGAGCTTGTGGGTGCGCAGCACGACGGCCTCGTCGCGGTACGTCATCCCGGGCATGGGGACAAGTCTCGCGCGGAATGCCTGTGAAGATGTGGACGTGAGCGCAGATGTCTTCCAGACGGTGCGGCCGCGGCTGTTCGGCATCGCCTACCGCATGCTCGGATCCGTGCAGGATGCCGAGGACGTGCTGCAGGACGCGTGGCTGCGCTGGGACACGACCGACCGGGATGCCGTCGCCGAGCCCGGGGCGTACCTCGCGACCGTCGTGACGCGGCTGTCGATCGCGTCGCTGACGAGTGCGCGTTCGCAACGGGAGTCCTACGTGGGTCCGTGGCTGCCCGAGCCCGTCGACACGTCGGCCGACCCGCTGCTCGGCGCCGAGCGGGCCGAGGCGCTCTCGCTCGCCGTCCTGCTGCTGCTCGAGCGGCTCCCGGCCGCCGAGCGCGCGGCGTTCGTGCTGCACGCGGCGTTCGACTACCCGCACGCGCGCGTCGCCGAGGTGCTCGAGACGAGCGAGGCGAACGCCCGGCAGCTCTACTCGCGCGCCCGCAGGCACCTCGACGGGGCCCGGGGCCGGCAGGTCGATCCCGCCGAGCGGGCGCGGCTGCTCGCCGCGTTCCTCGCCGCGGCGGAGGCGGGCGACCTCGAGACGCTCGAGACGGTGCTCGCGCGCGACGTCGTGTCGATCTCCGACGGCGGCGGCAAGGTGCTCGCCGCGCGGAAGATCGTCGACGGCGCCGAGCGGGTCGCCCACTTCCTGCTCGGCGTGCTCGAGAAGTTCGGCCGCGGCGTCACGGCGGTGCCGGTCGTCGTCAACGGCGAGCCCGCCGTGCTCGGCGTGCGCGAGGACGGCTCGGCGATGGCGCTGTGGACCGTCGACGCCGGGCCCGAGGGCATCCGCGGGGTCTACATCGTGCTCAATCCGCAGAAGCTGTCACGTTTCGGAGGCGAACCCGCTCTCAGCTAGGGAACCCCCTACGAAGGAGAGACGGATGACCACCATCCTCGTCACCGGCGGCACCTCGGGCCCCGGGCGACCGACCGTCGCGCGGCTGCGTGCCGCGGGACACGACGTGCGCGTGCTGAGCCGCACCCCGGGCGACGGCCACGTCGTCGGCGACCTCGCGACCGGCGAGGGCCTCGGCGCCGCGCTCGCGGGCGTCGACACGGTCGTGCACCTCGCGACCAATCGGAAGAAGGACCTTCCCGACACCGAGCGGCTGCTCGTCGCCGCCCGCGCGGCGGGCGTCGGGCACCTCGTCTTCCTGTCGATCGTCGGCGTCGACCGCATCCCGTACGGCTACTACGTCGACAAGGTCGCGAGCGAGGAGGCGATCGCGGCGTCGGGCATCCCGTTCACGATCCTGCGCGCGACGCAGTTCCACTCCTTCCCGGGCGAGATCCTCGGGATGTTCGGCCACCGCGTGTTCCTGCGCGGGGTGAGCATCCAGCCGATCGGCGTGGAGGACGTGGCCGACCGGCTCGTCGAGCTCGCGACCGGCGCCCCGGCCGGACGGGTCGCCGACATCGGCGGACCCGAGATCCTCGGCGCCGCCGACATCCTGCGCCGCCTGCAGAACGCGGGGCGCGCGCCGAGACGCGTGCTGTCGATCGCGCTGCCCGGGAAGACCTTCGCGGCGTTCGCCGCCGGGCACCACCTCGCGGGGCTGCCGGGCTACGGCACGCAGACGTTCGACGCCTGGCTCGCATCGGGAGCGGCGAAGTGACCGCCGTCCTGCGGGTGGGACTCGCGATCCTCGCCGCCGCCGCGTGGATGATCGGCATCTGGAACCAGTTCCTCCCCGAGCACTTCTACGACAACTTCCCCGGTGTCGCCCTCACGCCGCCGTTCGCCGAGCACTACGCGCGCGACTTCGGCGGCGCGACCCTCGGGCTCGCGATCGTGCTCACCGCGGCGGCGATCGTGCCGCGCAGCGTGCTCGTGATCCCGGCGCTCCTCGGGCAGCTCGCCTTCGCGCTGCCGCACGCGTGGTTCCACCTGCACCACGTCGAGGACGCGACGCCCGAGGTCGCGATCGTCACGCTCCTCATGACGATCGGACAGCCCGCCGCCGCGCTCGCCCTCCTCGGGATCGCCCTCGTCCGCGGGCGGCGCGAACGGACGGCGAGGCCCACAATGGAGGCGTGAACGCCTTCACGATCCCGCTCTGGGCCGACCTGCTCGCCGTCGGCATCGGGTCGCTCCAGGGCGCGACGTTCGCGGCGCAGTTCCGGGATCGCCGCCTCGACCTGCTCGGGGTGGCGATCATCGGCATCGCGACCGGCTTCGGCGGCGGTCTCATCCGCGACCTCCTGCTGAACGACGTGCCCCGCGCGCTCGAGAGCAACGCGTACCTGCCCGTCGCGACCGGCGCCGCCCTGCTCGGGATGCTGCTCGAACGGCTCTTCGCGCGCGTCAACGGCGTCATCACGGTGCTCGACGCCCTGACGATCGGGCTCTTCCTCGCGATCGGCACGACGGCCGCCCTCGCGGCGGGGCTCCCTGAGGTGCCGGCGGTCTTCGTCGGCGTCCTCAGCGCCGTCGGCGGGTCGATCCTGCGCGACCTGCTGCTCAACCTGCCGATCGCGCTCATGCACGTCGGGTCGCTCTACGCCGTCGCGGCGCTCGCGGGCGGCATCGTCATCGTCGCCCTCACGCGGCTCGACGTCGACGTGACGGTCGCGGCGATCGCCGGCGTCGTCGTCACGTTCGTCGTGCGCATCCTCGCGGTGCTGTTCCGCTGGAGCCTGCCCGAGCAGCGGCCCCTGCGTCGTCGGCGCCCGGTCGTCGAGTGACCGACGCCCTCGTCGCGCGGCTGCGCGCCGTCGGCTGCGTCTTCGCCGAGGACGAGGCCGCCGAGATCCGGCGCGTGGGGGCCGACCCCGATGCGATCGTCGCCGCACGGGCCGGCGGGATGCCGCTCGAGCACGCCCTCGGGATCGCGGCGTTCGCCGGGCTGGACCTCGCGTTCGGCGACGGCGTCTTCGTGCCCCGCCGCCGGGCGGAGGGG
>JAEWKY010000060.1 GCA_023457615.1 Actinomycetes bacterium
CTCACTGGGGGGGGGGGCCGCCCCGGCGCCGGCCGCGAGGGCGGGACGACCCTCCGTTACGACCCGGTCGCGGATGCGGTGACGGTCGAGAGTCCGCTCGACTGATACCTCCGCGAGATCGGATCGCCGTCACGGACGCTGACGGGCGAGGCTCTCATTGCGCAGGATCCGCGCCTCGTTCGACAGCATCCGCTCACGCTCGCGACGCAGAGCCTCGCGATCGGTCGGCGGGGCCACGCGTCGGCCCCAGTTCTCGAGCGCACGCCCGAGGCGCACGGCGACGCCGGGCACCCCGCCGATGCGCTGCGGTCGATCCATGAACGCGTCGTAGGTCATGGCGACATTCCCTTCGTTCATCACTTCTCATCCTTCTCGGAACCACCGACGCCGCCCTGGATCTCTCCGTCGATCAGGGGGAAGACATCGATGTGGACTTGGATGGGCCGCGCTCCCGCGACCCTCTGATTGCGGTACTTCACGACGAACTCGGTGAGCACGTCGTCGAGGCGCTGGCTGAGGTCGCCCATCTGCTCGAGCGTGAGCTGAAGGTTCGAGGTCGAGATCCCGCCGTTGGCGATCCACTCGGGCTCCAGGCGCTCGAAGCCCTGCGCGAGGAACTGCTGGAGCCGCTCCTGCCGGTTGCGCTGCCACTCGGTGACGACGAGCTTGCTCGCCATGCGCTCCGCGGACTGGGGGTCGAACGAGGTGGCGTCGAGCGAGATGGGGCGCGGCACCCGCATCCACCAGCGCTCGCGTCCCACGCCGCGCTCGGCGTCCTCGCGCACGAGCCCGTGCTTCTCGAGCTGCCGGAGGTGGTAGCTCAGGGCCCCGCTCGACTCGCCGAAGCGCTCGGCGAGCATGCTCGCGGTCGCCGGGCCGTAGCCGGAGAGCGCGTCGAGGATCTGGGCACGCAACGGGTGCCCCAGCGCCTTGAGGGCCGCGAGGTCGAGGACGAGATCGTCGCTGCCGTGCTTCTCCATGGGTGCAAAGGTACTCTTGCAAAGAGTTCTTTGCAAGTACTTCTTTGCATCGGATTCTTTGCAAGCGATTCTTTGCACTCCACGAGGTGCGACCTAGGGTGGAGCCATGACCAACCCCTTCTTCGCGAAGAGCACCCTCCCCTACCAGCTGCCGCCGTTCGCCGACATCGCCGACGAGCACTACGAGGAGGCCTTCGAGAAGGGCATGGCCGAGCAGCTCGCCGAGATCTCCGCGATCACACGCAAGCGCGACGCCCCGCTGTTCGCGAACACCTTCCCCGCGCTCGAGTCGAGCGGGCAGACGCTCGCGCGCGTCGCGCACGTGTTCTTCAACAAGTCGTCGGCCGACTCGACGGACTTCACGAACGACCTCGAGGAGCGCATCGCCCCGAAGCTCGCGGCGCATCAGGACGCCATCCTGCTCGACACGTTCCTCTACCAGCGGGTCACGGCCGTCTACGAGAACCCGGGGGACGACCTCACCGCCGAGGACCGCTACCTCGTCGAGCGCTGGTACCTCGAGATGACGCTCGCGGGCGCGGGCCTCGACGACGCCGAGAAGGAGCGCCTGCGGGAGCTCAACCAGCAGCTCGCGACGCTCACGACGCGGTTCGAGAAGAACCTGCTCGCCGACACCAACGACCTCGCGGTGCACCTCGACGACGTCGCCGACCTCGACGGGCTCGAGCCGGGCGAGATCTCGGCGGCTCGCCAGGCCGCGGCCGACCGCGGGCTCGACGGCTACCTCGTGACGCTCGTGCTGCCCACCGGCCACCCGTTCCTCGCCGAGCTCACGAAGCCGGAGGTGCGCGCGAAGGTGATGGCGGCATCCCGGGCCCGCGGTTCGCGCGGCGGCGCGCACGACAACACCTCCGTGCTGCTCGAGATCGTGCGGCTGCGCGCCGAGCGCGCCGAGCTGCTCGGATTCGAGAACCACGCCGCCTACGTCACGAAGGACGAGACGGCCGGCAGCCCGGATGCCGTCGCCGCGATGCTCGGCAGGCTCGCCCCCGTCGCCGCGAGGAATGCGCGCGAGGAGCAGGCCGAGCTCGAGAAGCTCGCCGGGCACGCGATCGCCGCCGCCGACTGGGCGTACTACACCGAGAAGGTGCGGCAGGCGAAGTTCGACGTCGACACGGCGTCGCTGCGCCCGTGGTTCGAGGCCGAGCGGGTGCTGAAGCTCGGCGTCTTCGGCGCCGCGAACGCGCTCTACGGCATCACGTTCACCGAGCGCACCGACCTCGTCGCCTATCACCCCGACGTGCGCGTCTTCGAGGTGAACGACGAGGACGGCTCCCCCGTCGGCCTCTACCTGCTCGACCTCTACACGCGCGACTCGAAGCGCGGGGGCGCCTGGATGAACGACCTCGTGGCGCAGAGCACGCTGCTCGACCAGCCGGTCGTCGTCGTGAACAACCTCAACGTGCCGAAGCCGGCCGCGGGCGAGGCGACCCTGCTCACCTTCGACGAGGTCAACACGTTCTTCCACGAGTTCGGACACGCCCTGCACGGCCTCTTCGCCCGGGTCACCTACCCCAAGCTCGCCGGCACCAACGTGTTCCGCGACTTCGTGGAGTTCCCGAGCCAGGTCAACGAGATGTGGATGCTGTGGCCCGAGATCCTGGAGCAGTACGCCGTGCACTACCAGACGGGTGAGCCGATCGATGCGGGCGTCGTGCAGCGCATCCGCGACTCCGAGACCTTCAACGAGGGCTTCGCGACGAGCGAGTACCTCGCCGCGGCGCTGCTCGATCAGGCGTGGCACACCCTGTCGCGGGCCGAGGCCGACGCCGTGACCGACGTCGCCGCCTTCGAGGCCGCGGCCCTCTCCGCCGTGGGCCTCGACAACCCCGCCGTGCCGACGCGGTACTCGAGCGCGTACTTCGCGCACACGTTCGCGGGCGGCTACGACGCGGGGTACTACTCCTACATCTGGAGCGAGGTGCTCGACGCCGACACCGTCGAGTGGTTCAAGTCGAACGGCGGCCTCACCCGGGCGAACGGCGACCGCTTCCGCTCGCTGCTGCTCGGCGTCGGCGGGTCGAAGGACCCGCTCGAGGCCTACCGCGAGTTCCGGGGTCGGGACGCCGTGATCGAGCCCCTCCTCACGCGCCGCGGGCTCGACTGAGGGTGCGTTTCTCCGGAGCTCTTCGGCGCACCCGCGCACGAAGCCCGCTGTAGCGGGCATCTCTGCACTGAGCTCCGGAGAAACGCACCCGGTCTCCGGAGAAACGCACATCGCTCGGGGTGCGATATATTGCATGCAATCCCGACGAACGGACGACCATGCCCCTCTCCGACTTCCCGCGCTACCCGCTGACCTTCGGGCCGAGCCCGATCCATCCGCTCGAGCGCCTCACCGCCCACCTCGGCGGGGCGACGCTCTGGGCCAAGCGCGAGGATGTCTCCTCGGGACTCGCCTACGGCGGCAACAAGGTGCGCAAGCTCGAGTACCTCGTGCCCGACGCGATCGCCTCCGGCGCCGACACCCTCGTGTCGATCGGGGGCTACCAGTCGAACCACACGCGCCAGGTCGCGGCCGTCGCGGCGAAGATCGGCATGAAGGCGGTGCTCGTGCAGGAGAAGTGGGTCGACTGGCCCGATCCCCTCAACGATCGCGTCGGCAACATCATGCTGAGCCGCATCATGGGCGCCGAGGTGCGCCTCGACCCCGCGGGCTTCGGCATCGGGTTCAAGAGCTCGTGGGAGCGCGCCATCGACGACGTGAAGGCCCGCGGCGGCATCCCGTACGCGATCCCGGCGGGTGCCTCCGATCACCGCCTCGGCGGCCTCGGCTTCGCGCACTGGGCCGAGGAGGTCGAGCGTCAGGAGCAGGAGCTCGGCGTCTTCTTCGACACGATCGTCGTGTGCTCGGTCACGGGGTCCACGCACGCGGGGATGATCGCGGGCTTCGCGGCCCAGGACCGACCGCGCCGCGTGATCGGCATCGACGCGAGCGCGAAGATCGACGAGACGCGCGAGCAGGTCGGCCGCATCGCCCGCCGCACCGCCGAGCTCATCGGCGTCGGCCGCGACCTGCGCGACGACGAGATCACCGTGCTCGAGGGCTGGGCCGGCGATCTCTACGGCATCCCGGTCGAGTCGACGCTCGAGGCCATCCGCCTCTCGGGCCGGCTCGAGGCGATGATCATCGACCCGGTCTACGAGGGCAAGTCGATGGCGGGGCTCATCGACCTCGTGTCGAGCGGCGACATCCCGAAGGACTCGAACGTGCTCTACGCCCACCTCGGCGGGCAGCAGGCGCTCAACGCCTACAGCGCGCTGTTCACGGCGTAGGCGGCTCGGGCTCGACGGCCGGGCGACGCCGCCACGAACGGAACCAGAGCATCACGATCCCGCCGGTGAGCAGCGCCCAGAACGCGCTGCCGACGCCGGCGATCGACACGCCCGAGACCGCGACGAGGAAGGTCACGATCGCGACGATCCGGTGGGCGGGCTCCTCGAGCGCCGTCGAGATCGCCGTGATGAGCGCGTTCATGAGGGCGAGTCCGGCGACCGCGGTGATGAGCGCGGGCGGGCTCACCGCGACGATGAGTGTCGCGAGCCCCGAGGCGAGCCCGAGCACCGCGAGGGTGGCGCCGCCCGTCGCTGCGGCGATCCACCGTCGGTCGCGATCCGGATGCGCGTCGGGCCCGGCGACCATCGCGGCCGTCATCGCGGCGAGGTTGATCGCGGCGCCGCCGAACGGGGCGGTCACGACGTTGCCGAGGCCCGTGCCGAGGAAGATCGCGCGCGCCGGCGGGTGCTCGTAGCCGAAGGTGCGCAGCACCGCGAAGCCCGGCACGTTCTGGCCCGCCATCGTGACGAGGTAGAGGGGGATGCCGACGCCGACGACGATCGCGGGATCGAACCCGGGCATCGTGAACACGAGCACGGGGAGCGCGTGCGAGCCGGCGAGGTCGACGTCGCTGCTCGACACCGCCACGACGATCACGGTCACGACGACAGCCGCGGGCACCGCGAAGCGCGGTGCGAGCTTCGCGAGCACGAGCCAGGTGAGCACGATCGGCAGCGCGAGGAGCGGCGTCTGCACCGTCGCGGTCACCGGCGCGAGGCAGATGGGGAACAGGATGCCGGCGAGCATCGCGCTCGCGATCGGCTTCGGGATGCGCGTGACGAGTCGCGCGAGCCAGGGCCACAGCCCGGTGACGACCACGAGCACGCCGCACAGTAGGAAGGCGCCGACGACGCTGCGGTAGTCGTCGATGCCGCCGGAGGCGTAGAGCAGCGCGGCGGCGGGCGTCGACCAGACGACCGAGATCGGGATGCGCGAGGCGAGGCTGAGGGCGAGGGTGATGAGTCCCGGCACGACGCACAGCACGAGCAGCCCGGAGGCCGCCTCGGCGTCGTCGGCTCCCACCCGGCGGAGCCCCGCGATGAGCAGCGCGAACCCGCTCGCGAATCCCGTGAGCCCGGCGACCACGCCCGCGAAGATCGTGGGGACGATCGACGGCGGGCGCATCCCGCCAGCCTAGGGTCGCGCGGCGCGCGCGCCGGACACGCGTCTCACCCTGTGAACACCGCCGCGAGCTCGGCCCATCGCTCGGCGCGCACGTACACGGGGATCTCGTCGAGGGGCACGTCGCGCTCCACGACCTGCTCGCCGGCGTGCTCCTCGCCCGTCCAGGCGTCGACCCACCGGCCCGCCGGCAGGTAGGTGCTCCAGCGCGTCGCGCCCTCCTCCACGACCGGGGCCACGAGGAGCGCCGACCCGAGCAGGTACTGGAACGGGTAGTCCCAGATCCGCTCGTCGTCGGGCACGTCGAAGAACAGCGGTCGCATGAGCGGCGTCGACGTCTCGATCGCGCGGACGCCCTCGGCGACGAGGTACGGCGCGAGACGCACGCGGATGTCGGTGAAGTGCTTGTAGAGCGACAGTGCGCGGGGATCGCCCGACTGCTCGGCGACGTTCCACGGTGTCCGGTCGCGCGACGGCACCCGGTGGTGGTTGAACTCCGCGTGGTACTGCATGATCGGGCTGAACACCGCCATCGCCCCCGTCCTGAGGTACAGCTCCACGGTCGGCAGCTCGCCCGAGAACCCGCCGTGATCCCAGCTCCACGAGAAGATTCCGCTCGCGCCCGCCGTGAGCCCCGCGGTCACCGACGCGCGATACGCGGGCCACGTGGATCGCTCGTCGCCCGCCCAATGCGCGGGGAAGGAGCCGGCGCCGGCGTGACCGGCCCTCGAGAACGTGACGCCGTCGACTCCCGCCGAGTCGAGCAGCTCGTGGAACGCCTGCGCGTAGAGATTCGGGTAGCGGTTGTCGCTCACATCCCCTCGCGTGCCGTCGCCGAAGCGCAGCTCGTCGCCCCACGCGTGCTCGCCGCCGTCGGTCTTGAAGCCCGCGACGCCCATCTCCTCGACGAGGTAGCGGCGCTTGTCGGTCCACCAGCGACGCACCTCCTCGCGCGTGAAGTCGGGCAGGAGCGCGCGGGGGAACCACCAGCCGCGGTTGCGGTACGGCCGCCCGTCCTCCTCGAGGACGGCATAGCCGCGGTCGACGAGCGCGACCCGGTCGGCGATGAGCTGCTCGTCGTCCTCGAGGTCGTGGTCGGGCACGACGGGGATCTGCCAGAGGATCGTGCGCACGCCCTGGGCCGCGAGCCGCTCGATCATGCCCTTCGGATCGGGCCACGCGCCGTCGGCGGGGAAGGTGAAGTCGGAGTAGCGCAGCGGCTCGCCGTCGTGACGCGGCGTGTACTGGGCGTCGCGCCAGATGTGGATCGTGCCCTCGTCGCTCCAGGCCTCGATGACGATCGCGCCGACCGCGACGCCTTCGGCGAGGCTGCGGGCGACCTCGGCCTCGACGCGCGCCTGCGTGTTCCACTCGTTCGAGCTGATCCACGGCTGGTAGGCCCAGTCCGGGATCGCCTTCGGCCTCCCCACGACCGCGAAGAAGCCGGCCAGCACGTCGGCGGGCGATCCGGTCCAGGTGTGCACCGCGAGCACCGGGTCGTCGGAGTCGACGAGCGCCTCGACCCACAGCATCCCCGCCTCGCGGGAGGCGACGTCGAACCACACGCGGCGGGTCGTGTCGACGTGGAAGCCCCACCCCGCGCGGCCGACGACGTGCGCGAACGGAACGGGGAGGTAGGTGCGCTCGCCCTGGTCGCAGTACTGCTCGAAGACCGTCGCGTCGACCGCGAACCCGACCTGGTCGAGCGCATGGAAGCGCTCGCCCAGGCCGACGACGTGCTCGCCGGTCTCGAGACGCAAGGCGAATCGCACGCGCGTCGGGCCCGCGCCGGGCGCCGCGAGCCACGCGACGCTCCCCGGCACGACGGCTGCGGCGGCGGCGCCGTCGACCTCGAGCCGACCGCCCTCGGGCGACCAGTCCGAGACCGGGAGGTCGAACCACGTCGTCGTCGTGCGCGCGTCGGACGAGCGCAGGCGGTAGCGCACCGACTCCCCCGCCGCGAAGGAGCCGAGCGAGGCCGCCCAGGGGTCGAGCCCGGCGGTGTCCTCTCCCGCTTCCGCGGCAGCGGCGAGGTGCCCGTCGGCATCCGCGAGTCCCCGTCCCGAGCCGACCGAGTCGATCGAGCTCGCGGGGATGGTCGAGAGCACGCCGTCGCGCTCGACCTCGACGACGACGCCGATGCCCGGCGCGGCGAGCGCCGCGACGACGACGTCCTCGCCGGAGACGGGCAGCACGGGAGTGCGCTGATCGAGGCTCGGGCGGTACTTGTGGCCGCGGCCGATCGGGGTGTGGCGGATCATCGGGTCCTCTGCGGGGTCAGCCCCAGTTCGTGGGCGAGGGTCAGGTACATCGCGTGCGACCAGAGCAAGGGCCGGGCGCTCGGTCCCCAGCGCTCGACCCACTCGTCGATGCGATCGGGGAACAGCGCGCGGTCCGCGACCTGCTCGGGGAGCTCGAGGTCGGCGTCCGCCTGCTCGGCGATCCAGTCGAGCCGCGCCAGCGCCGCGTCGCGATCCCCCGCCTCCGCGTCGTGCCAGCCGAGGAACGCCGCGAGCAGCACCCACTCGCCTCCGCCGTAGAAGGTGTCGGCGAGGAACCTGTAGACGCCGCCGGGCGCGAGCTCGCGGCGCACGCGCTCGACCGTCGCGGTCGCGATCGGCCCCTCGGGCTCGACGAGGCGGAACGGCGTGACGCACGCGACCAGGCTCGCGTCCACCTCGGTCGAGCCGAGGTGCTTGACGAGATGGCCGTCGACGACGGCCTCCCGCAGCACGAACTCGCGGATGTCCTCCGCGGTCGTCGTCGCCCGATCGCGCAGCGCGGACGGCAGCTCCGGCCACGACGCCGCCGCGAGCAGACCGGCGCGGATGGCGGCGAGGCTCGAGGGATGCCGCAGGTCGCCGTTCTCCTCCCACCAGTCGTAGAAGGGGCTCGACCAGAACGCGCACAGGTACGCGACCGTGAGCTCGGCGCCGGCGAGGTACGGCGCGAGGTCCGCGCCGTACCGCGCGCGGTGCTCGCCGAGCGCCCACAGCCAGGTGCCGTAGCCGTCCAGCTGGAAGTTCTCCCACTCCACCGGCGACTCCGCGCCGTCGGTCGTGTACCGCGTGTGGAGGTGGTCGGTGAGCGCGACGTCCTCCACGCCGCGCTCACCCCGCGCGACCAGGTCGAGGACCTGATCGCGGCGGTCTGTCAGGATTCCGGCGCACCAGCCGAAGAACGCCTCGGCGCTGTCCGTCTCTCCTACCCGGCTCATCGCATCGGCGATGAAAGCCCCGTCCCGGAACCACGAGTACTGGTACGTGGGGAAGGTGGGAGACGCGAGGTACGCTCCCGTGGCCGCCTGTCCGCCCCGGATGACCTCGATGCTGCGGGCCACGAGGCGGGCGTGAATCGGGTTCGCATCCATCAGAGCAGGGCGTCCACTTCCGCCTTGGCCTGGTCGAGGGCGTCCTTCACCGAGAGCTCGCCGAGCACGGCCTTCTGCAGGTAAAGCGTGACGATGTCCTGCAGCTCCTGCTGACGCTCGATGACGGGCGGCACGACGACGCCGTCGAGCGCGTCGAACACGGCCTGGCGGTTCGCGGGCGGGCTCGCCTCGAGGTACGGCGCGAGGAGCGAGTCGTCGAAGACCGCCGGGAGCTCCCAGTTGCCGTTCAGCCGCTCGTCGACCGTGACCTCGCTCGCCGCGAGGAACTGCAGCCACTTCGCGGCCTCCTCGGGGTGCTGCGTCGACGCCGAGGCGACCGCGGCGTTCGCGAAGAAGTGCGACGCGCGCTGCGTGTTGCCGGGCTCGACGGCGATGTCCCAGTCGCCTTCCATGCCGTCCGTGAGCAGACCGAACATCCAGATGCCGGTGTGCCACATGCCGACCTTGCCGTCCATGAACAGCAGGTCGTCGCCGCGGCCGTCGCGCTGGGCGTCGGTCGGCATGGTCGTGCCGACCTTCTCGACGAGCCATTCCGCGGCCTCGACGCCCTCAGGGCTGTTGAACGTGGCCTCGGTCAGGTCGTCGTCGAAGAACTCCCCGCCGCTCTGCGCGAGCACCTTGTAGAACTCGAAGAACTGCACCGGCTGGTAGACGCCGTAGATGTCGTCGCCGAGGGCACGGATGGCCTCCGCGGCCTCCTGCTCGTCGTCCCACGTCCAGTCCTCGGTCGGGTACTCGACTCCGGCCTGGTCGAAGAGATCCTTGTTGTAGTACAGCACCACGACCGAGAAGCTCTCCGGGAGGCCGTACTGGATGCCGTCGTACGTGAAGGCGTCGTAGGCCTTCGGGTAGAAGGCGGCCGGGTCGATCCCGCCGTCGCCGATCTGCGCCTCGAGGTCGAGGAGCGCGCCGGAGGCCGCGAACGAGACGAAGTTCTCGTAGTTGAGCTCGAACGTGTCGGGCGCGGTGTTGCCGGCGATCTGGGTCTTCAGCTGCGTGAAGTAGTCCTCGAAGGCCGCGTTCGTCACGTTGACCGTGATGTCGGGGTTCTCCTCCTCGAACGCCTCCACGATGCGGGCGAGCTTGTCCTCGTGGTCGGCGCCCGCCGTGAAGTTGAAGTAGTCGATCTCGACGGGACCGCCGTCGCCGGGATCGCCGGCGGTGCAGCCGGCGAGGGTGAGGCCCGCGAGGACGGTGGCGCCGAGGGCGACCGTCATCCGCGAGCGACGGAATGCGATGGGCATGGGGTATTCCTCTCGTGAGTCGGGCTCAGCCTTTGAGCCCGGACATGGCAACGCCTTGGAGGATGTAGCGCTGCGCGAACAGAAAGACGGCGACGATCGGCAGGACCGAGAGCGTCGCCCCCGCCAGCAACAGGTTCCAGTCGGTGACGAAGCGACTGGACAGGCTGGAGAGGCCGAGGGGGAGCGTCATGAGCTCCGGGTTGTTGATGACGACGAGCGGCCAGAGGAAGTTGTTCCACGAGCCCATGAAGGAGAAGACGGCGACGGTCGCGAGCGCGGGCTTCGACATCGGGAGGATGATGCGCGCGAAGACCCGGATATGGCCGGCGCCGTCGACGAACGCCGCCTCCTCGTAGTCGCGCGGGATCGAGAGGAACGCCTGCCGCAGCAGGAAGACGCCGAACGGCATCGCGATCTCCGGGATGATGAGGCCCGCGTAGCTGTCGAGCAGTCCCAGGTAGCGCAGCTCGATGAAGAGCGGCACGACCATGACCTGGAACGGCACCATGAGCGTCGCGAGGAAGAGCACGAAGATCGCGTTGCGGCCGCGGAACTCGAAACGCGTGAACGCGTACGCGGCCATCGCGCTCGTGAGCACCTGGAGCAGCATGACGGCGATCGAGACGCCGAGGCTGTTGAGGATCCAGCGCCCGAGCGGGATCTCCCCGCTGAACAACCGCTCGTACGCGGAGGTGTCGACGGGGTTCGGGATGATCGACGGCGGCGTCTTGAAGAGCTCGCTGTCGGTCGTGAGCGAGGTCGCGACCATCCACACGAACGGGAAGAGGAAGACGAGGGCGCCGGCCGCGATGACCGTGAGGCGCAGCGCCGACATCCACGGGCGCTCAATGCCCATAGTGCACCCACTTCCGCTGGAACCTGAGCTGGAGGACGGTGAAGGTCAGGATGATCGCGAAGAGGATCCAGCTCATCGCCGAGGCCTCCCCCATCCGTCCGTACCGGAACGCGTTCTGCACGACCTGCTCCATCACGACGGTCGTCGCGCCGCCGGGCCCGCCCTCGGTCATGACCCAGACCTGGTCGAAGACCTGGAAGGCCCCGATCATCGCGAGGATCGTGACGAAGAGGATCGACGGGGTGAGCAGCGGCAACGTGATCGAGCGGATGCGCCGCCAGACACCGGCGCCGTCGATGCGCGCCGCCTCGTAGAGCTCCTCGGGGATGTTCTGCAGCCCCGCGAGCAGGATGAGCATGTTGAACCCGAGGTCCTTCCACACCGAGGCGATGATGATCGCCGGCATGGCCCAGTTCGGGTCGGTCCACCAGCCCGGGCCGTCGATGCCGAGCAGGCTCAGGCCGTAGTTGACGATCCCGCCCTGCGGGCTCAGGAGCCACTTCCACAGGAGCGCGACGACGACCCAGCTCGTGACGACGGGCAGGAAGTAGATGCTGCGGAAGAACGCGAGTCCCTTGAGCCGCGAGTTCAGCAGGAGGGCGACGGCGAGGGCGCCGACCAGCACGAGGGGCAGATAGCCCACCATGTAGAAGAACGTGTTGCCGAGCGCCTTGTGGAAGCGCGGGTCGGAGAGCACCTCGGTGTAGTTGCCGAGTCCCACGAACACGGGAGGCCGCAGGAGGTTCCACTCGACGAGGCTGACCCACACCGACGCGAGCATCGGGAAGATGCGGAACGCGACGAGGGGCACGAGCGCCGGGAGCAGGAACAGCAGGATGAGCAGGACCTTCTTCGTACCGCGTTCACCGACCATCGGATTCCTCCTGGAGCGTGGTGAGGTCGTTGAGCCTCGAGCGCACGAGGCGGCCCTGCTCGCCGGCGACCCCGACCGCGTCGAACGGCGTCGAGAGCACGAGCGCGGCGGCGCCCTGCGCCCAGCTCTCGTCGGTCCAGTTCTCGACGACGACCGGGACGCCGCGGCGGTCGGGGAGAAGCGACCGGCGGAAGGCGGGCTCGAAGCCGTAGGACCAGTGGGACCAGGCCGCCGTGCCCTCGCCGAGCACGACGACGACCTCGGGGTCGAAGATCTGCACGACGCCCGCGAGCACGCGCGCGAGATCGTGGCCCGCACGGCTGAAGATGCGCTGCGCCTCGACCTCTCCGTCGTCGGCCGCACGTGTGAGCGCGACGATGCCCGCCGTCGGCGCCACGATGCCGGCGGCCCGCGCCGCCCGTTCCAGGGCGGCCTCACCGACGATGGACTCGAGGCAGCCGGAGTTGCCGCACGTGCAGGGCGCGCCGTCCTCGACGACGGGCACGTGCCCGATCTCGCCCGCACCGCCCGAGCCGCCGCGCACGACGACCCCGTCGACGACGATCGCGGCTCCGACACCCGTGCCGATCGTGAGCACGAGGTAGTTGCGGTGCTGCCGCCCGAGGCCGAAGAGCTTCTCGGCCATCGCGAGCGCGTTGACGTTGTTCTCGACGAGCACGGGGAGGCCGAGGGCCCGACGGAGTGTCGCGCCGAGGGGGATCTTCGACCAGCCGAGCTGGTGCGAGTCGGTGAGGCCGCTCCCCTGCTCGTCGACCGAGCCCGGCACACCCACGCCGACGCCGAGCACGGGCACGCTGCCTCCCCCCGCGATGAACCGCTCGAGAGCCTTCACGAGCTCGTCGAGCATCGTCGGCGAGGAGGGATCGAACGGCTCCTGCGCGGAGCGCACGACCGTGCCGTCGAGCCCGACGTCGACGAAGGCGAGATGGTCCGGGGCGACCTTGACCCCGACGGAGCGGCCCGCGGTGCTCGCGAGGCCGAGCAGCCGGGCGGGCCGTCCGCCGAGCGAACGCTGCTCGTCGAGCTCCTCGACGAGGCCGTCCGCCAGCAGTCCCTTGACGAGCTGGGTCATGAGCGCGGGCGAGAGATCGAGCGCGCGAGCGAGGTCGGCGCGCGAGGCGTGCCCGTGAGCACCGAGATGAGCGAGGATCGCGGACCGACTCAGGTCGGTGCGCGCAGTCGGGCGGTTCGCCATCGAGTTCCTCGGCTGTCGGGTAGGTCACCTCGGTGTGACTTAGTTCAGATGTAAATAAAGCAGAGAACGAATGCGAGGTCAAGCGCGCCGCGACCCCGACGGTCGCCCGCGTGCTCCTACCCCGAAGCCCGACCGTCGCCATAGACTCGCGGGAACTTCCCGACGCGAGTGAGGTCCCGTAGACGTGCCGACCGCGCTCACCCGCATGCGGGAACACGCCGGCTGGTTCGCGGCGCTGCTCGTCACCGCGGCTCTCGTCGCGGGCCTCGCCTCCGGGATCGCGGGCTACCTCGACCGCCAGGCCGGCGCCGGGCTGCGCGCGGGGCTCGCCGAGCGCTCCGGCGCCTACCTCGCCCTGCGTCTCGGGCTCCCGCTGGCCGCCGACCCGGCGGAGCAGGACGCCCAGGTGCGCGGCATGATCGAACGCCGCGTCGGCACCCTCGACCTGCCGGTGGCGGTCGACCGCACGCTGCAGGGCGAGGTGACCTCGGTCGACGGGGCCGGCATCTCGCGCCGCGTCACGGCGCTGAGCCTCGACGACGCCGCGTCGCGGCTCGAGCTCGTCGCGGGCTCGTGGGCGGGATCGGACGAGGTGCTCGTGCAGGCCGACGCCGCCGCGGACCTCGGGCTCGTCCCCGGCGATCCGCTCACGCTCGAGGGCACCGCGTTCACCGTCGCCGGCACCTGGCGGGCGCTCGACCGGCTCGACCCCCGGTGGCTCGGCGACCCGCTCGTCGAGGCCGGTCGGCTGGGCGTCGCGATCGGGCCCGTGCTCGTCCCCGCCTCGGCGTGGGCGGGATGGGAGGAGGTCGCGCCGCAGGCGCGCTGGACCCTCGTGCCCGACACCGCGGCGTTCGAGGTCGACGACCTCGCGCGCCTGTCGTCCGCGTGGCGCACGATCCATCGCGGCTGGGAGGGCGAGGAGGGCGGACTCCGCAGCCTCGCCAAGAGCGGTCGGCTGCTGCAGACCGTGAACGACCTGCAGGCCGGGATCGCGGCCTTCCGCGCCGTCGAGCCCGTGGCCCTCTTGCTGCTCGGGGCGATCGCGGTCGTGACGTTCGGGGAGCTCGCCCGCCTCCTCACGACCCTCCGCGCCGGCGAGACGGCCCTCCTCTGGTCGCGCGGGGCGTCGGCGCTCGGCATCGCGAGTCGCACGGCCGCCGAGACCCTCGCCGTCTCGATGCTCGGAGCCGTCGTCGGCGTCGCGTGCGCGGTCGGCATCCTGGCGCTGCCGCCCGGCGCCGAGCTCCCCCCGCCCGCCGCCCTCGTGCTCCCGATCGGGGCGACCGTCGCC
>JAEWKY010000061.1 GCA_023457615.1 Actinomycetes bacterium
CGGCCACCGGCATCCCGGCCCGAGCGCTCGCCGCCTACGCGGGCGCCGTGCTCGTGAAGTCGGCTCAGATGCCCGAGTGCGGCATCTCGTGGAACACTCTGGCCGGGGTCGGCGCCACGGAGAGCGACCACGGACGGCACGGGGGCTCGAGCGTCGCGGCCGACGGCACGGTGTCGCCGCCGATCTACGGTCCGCCGCTCAACGGCGGCGACGGGGTGGAGCGCATCGCCGACTCCGACGGCGGGGCGATCGACGGCGACGCGACCATCGACCGGGCGTCGGGGCCGTTCCAGTTCATCCCGCAGAGCTGGCGCAACTGGCACGTCGACGCGAACGGCGACGGCGTCGAGGATCCGCAGAACATCGACGACGCGGCCCTCGCCACGGTCAACTACCTGTGCCGGGTGTCGATCGGCATGGACACCGAGGAGGGCTGGATCGCGGCCATCTCGGGGTTCAACTCCCCGCAGTCGTACCGCGACACGGTCGCCCGCTTCGCCGTGCGCTACGCGGAGGCCGCCGCCACCGCCGCGGGTTGAGTGTCGCGCAGCGGTGTGTCGAAACCCCTACCCCGCCGGGCGAGGCCGCGCCGTCGACGACCGCACGACGAGGTCGAACGGCAGCGGGGTGTCGAAGGCATGACCCTCGGGATGTCCCTGCAGCTCGGTCATGAGCACATCCACCGCCATGCGGCCCTGCCGCTCTGGGTACTGCGCGACGGTCGTGAGTCCGAAGAAGTCGGCGAGCTGGTGGTCGTCGATGCCGACGATCGACACGTCGCGCGGCACGTCGAGCCCGAGGTCGCGCGCGGCGAGGATCGCGCCGATCGCCATCTCGTCGGAGGCCGCGAAGATCGCCGTCGGGCGCTCGCCCGGCGCTCCGAGCAGCTGCTTCGCTGCGGCGTAACCCTCCTGGATGGTGAAGTTGCCGACGTGGAAGAGCCGCGGGTCGGACGGGATGCCCGCCGCCGCGAGGGCCTTCTGGTAGCCCACGCGCCGGTTCGTCGGCAGGTGGAAGTCCATCTCGATCTCGGGGTCGCCGCCGATGTGCGCGATGCGCCGGTGCCCGAGGCCGAGGAGGTGCTCGGTGATGAGCCGCGACACCGCGATGTCGTCGACGCTCAGGGTGCGCACCCCCGGCACCGGGCCGCCGACGCCGACCATCGGCTTGTTCACGCCGTGCAGGCGCGACACCTCCGCCGCGGTGAGCTCGAGCGAGACGGCGATGACGGCATCCACCCGCTGGCGCAGCAGGAAGTGCTCGAAGACGCTGCGCCGCTCCTCCGCGCTGCCGCCGAGGTTGTAGAGCGTGAGGTCGTAGCCCTGGGCGAGGAGCGCCGACTCGGCGCCCTCGACGACGGCGCCGTAGAACCACCGGTTGAGGAACGGGATGACGACGCCGACGTTGCGCATGCGACCGGTCGCGAGGGCGGAGGCGCTCGACGACACGACGTAGCCCAGCGCGGCCGCCGCCTCCTGCACCCTCTCGCGCGTCGTCGGCGACACGTGCCCGCGACCGGAGAGCGCGCGCGAGACCGTCGCGGCGGAGACGCCCGCGCGCCTCGCGACCTCTTCGATGCCCGCCACGGGACCTCCTTCGATGGAGCCTCCCGATCCTAACTGCGTGGTACGGCCCGGCCGTGCGAGCAGGTATCCTTGTGCAGGCGTTCGCGCCATGGCGAGTTACCCAAGCGGCCAAAGGGATCTGACTGTAAATCAGACTGCTCTGCATTCGGGGGTTCGAATCCCTCACTCGCCACCACAGAAAGCCCCGGAATCCCAGCGATCTCCGGGGCTTTCGGCGTCTGTTAGGCCCGCTTCCCCCACGAATCCCCCACAGATGCCCGAGAACGGGCCGCATCGAGGGCATCCGCGACAGCGTCGGCGTCATCCTCGAACAGGTCCGCGTAGGTGTCGAGCGTCATCGCAGCGGACGCGTGACCGAGCATCCGCTGCACAGCCTTCGGGGTCGCGCCGGCGCTGATCGCCAGGCTCGCGGCCGTGTGACGGAGATCATGGATGCTGACGTGCGGGAAGTGCTCATCAGCTGCGCGAGCGGCCGCCAGCGCTCGCCGAAGCCAACCGCTGTTCGTCTGCGGCTTTGCCAGGTAGCCGAGGCCCGAGCCGAAGACCAGCTGATCGCGACGCTTGCCCTCACACTCGCGAGCGAGGAGCTCGGAGAGGAACTTCGGGTAAGGGACCGAGCGACGCTCGTGAGTCTTCGGCGTGCCGACGTGCACCGACCCCCCGACCGTCACGGCGTTCTCCTCGACGAGCAGCCGCCGGCGGAGCGCGTCGACGCTCGAGACGCGCAGCGCGATCGCCTCACCCCAGCGGAGGCCGGTGTAGGCGAGGGTGAGCACGAGCGTGCTGTTGTCGCCGCTGTGCTCCGCGAGGAGGTCGACCTGGGCCGCAGTGAGGTACGCACGGCGCTTCGGGCGCTTGCGGGGGAGCTTCACGCCTCGAGCGGGGTTGACGTTGATCCGGCGGTCTTTCACTGCGACGTCGAGGATCGCGGCGAGAACGCCGAACGCGCGGATGACGACCGTCGCTGACTTCGGCTCGTCGCCAAGCGAGAACGACGCAACCCACGCGGCGACCTCGCTGTGCCGGATCTCGCCGACCCGCCGCTTCCCCCACTTCGGCAGCACGTGCACGCGCCACGACGTCTCCTGGGTGCGCCAGGTCGACGGCTTGAGGTGCTGCTGCGACGTGAGCCACGTCGCGCCAAGATCAGCGATGAGCGCGCGCGAGTCCATCGGGTCGACGTAGTCGCCCTTCACCTGCGCGACCGTGACGCCGGCCAGGTACTCCTCCGCGTCGCGCCGACGCCTGAACCCGCCACGCTCGCGCGACTTGCGACTGGGGTCGCGGTAGCGAACCCGGTATCGAACGCCGTCCCGTGCCGTGTGTACTTCTCGATGCTGCCCATCGGAGATCAACCCAGCATGAACTCGTCGACGTCGAACCCGAGCCCTTCGAGGAGCTGCTTGAAGTCCGACGACTTCACGAGGGCGGACCAAGCCTTCACGAAGTCGGTGTCGAACTCCGACCACTCGAGTATCGGGCGATAGCGCTTCTGCAGGGCGGGGTCGCCCGACTGCTCGAGCAGCAGCCGTATGGTGTCGCGCGCCGCGTGAGCCGCCCAGAACGCCTTGGAGTAATCGAGGACGGAGAGCACGAACACTCGAGCCTCACCTTCGAGGGCGAATGCCCGTGCAGCTTCGGCGCTCGCCGCCGGATCGATGAGCTGCGCAATCGAAGCATCGAGCGCTGCCGCCAACGCGGCCGCTTCCGCGATGGACACGCGGCGGCTCCCGGCCTCGATCTTGTTGACCGTCGTTTGTTGAAAGGACGGATGGCCGCGCCGGTTCATCTCTCGGGCTAGTTGCTCTTGAGAGAGCCCGCGGGCCTCCCTGACGCCGCGCACGGCGGCCGCGAAGACGGTGTCGACGGAGGGTGAGGCCACGCCTGACCCTATCCGTCTTTCGCAGCGCAAGGTAACCGAAATTCGCCATAGACCCTCGAATCGGATGTACAGTGATCCGACTATCGCATATCCTGCGATCGAATGACACGACAACCGATTCGAAAGTGAGGCGTCAGGTGGGCAAGAAGCTCTCCGTCGACGAGGTGTGCGAGCGGCTCCACATCTCTCGCCCCCATCTCAACCAGATGCAGTTCCGCGGCGATGCTCCGCCGAGGATCGAGATCAGCCCGCGTCGCTTCCTCTACGACGAGGACTCGCTGGAGAAGTGGCTGATGGATCGCGAACGCGCCACCGTGAGCGCGTGACCGCCACCAATGTAGTGGCGCTCGCCGAGGTCGCAGAGACGCTGTCCGACCTGAGCTCCGACGAGTGGTGGGACGTCTTCGGGTTCATGCTCGGTGTCGCAGCCCAGTTCGTTCCGGACGAGGTGCTCATCCTCGCGATCGCCGAGGCCCGGGAGCAGGTCGACGCCGCCCGCGCGCACGCAGAGCCGCCGTGCTAGTCCGCGAGTCCACGCCCTGTCTCCGTGGACTCGTAGACGCACCGACCAGTCCACAGAGAGAAACCCCGGCTGCCACCGGGGTCCACGCCATCACCTAGGGAAAGAGAACGGCTATGCATGAGTCTACGCTTCCGCCCGCAGTCTCCGAGAGATTGCGGCGCGCGGGTATCACTGTCTCCGAAATTCCCCCCGTCCACGCCCGAGGGACTGCGGCCGATGCGGAGACCGAGTCTCTCGCCATGCAGGTGCAAGACGCCGCCGCGTGCGAGGCCCTCGCTCACGCCGCGGCCGTCGACGGGCACGACTGTGGGCCCGCGCGGTTCGCGGTGACCGTGCGGTGCCCTGAGTGCACCGACCTCGACACAATCGCGCTGCTTTGCGCCGGCAGGGTGCTCGCGGTGACCTCGAGCCTCTGCACGATGCGCTGCCCGCACTGCGGCGTGCAGGACGAGCCTTGGGAGCTGTTCTGGCGCTCGATCGAGGTGATCTGATGGTCAACCTCCGACCGAACGCGATCGACCGCTCGAACTTCGACGAGGCCCACGGTTTCCGGGATCTGATCCTCGCCTACCGTCGGCATCTTCGGGCCCGCGGCCTGAGCGATGGCACCGTGGTCCAGCGTGTCCTTCACGTCGAGACCCTGCACGCCCAGCACCCCGACGTTCTCCGGGTCACTACCGAGGACCTCGAGCTGATCCTGTCGCGGCGGCGGCACACTCACGCGCCGGAGTCGCGCCGCTCGATGCGCAGCTCCTGGCAGAGGTTCTACGCATGGGCACTGGACACGGGGCGCATGGCGCACGACCCGGCCGCCGAACTCGCGCCGATCAGGCTCCCCCGCGTCGTCGCTCGTATCGCGAAGGACGAGCAGGTGATCCGCGGCCTCATGGGCGCGTCGACGTCGGAGGAAGCGATGGTGCTGCTTGGGCGACTCGCCGGTCTCCGTCTCAACGAGATCACGACACTCCACACGAGCCACCGCGAGGGCGCCGTGCTCCGCGTCGTCGGCAAGGGCGACAACACCCGCATGATCCCGATCAACGCCGAACTCCTCGAGGTGCTCGAGCGCCTCGAACGCATCCAGGGCGACGGCTACTACTTCCGCAGCCGGACCGGTCGACACATGCACGTCCAGTCGGTCGGCAAGATCATCAAGCGCCTGACCGGCTGCAATCCGCACTCGCTCCGACACGCGGCCGCCACCGCCGCCTACGAAGGCACCCACGACCTCCGGGCAGTCCAGGAGTTCCTCGGGCACTCGAGCCTCGCGACAACCGAACGCTACATCCACGTCCGCGCCGAACAGATCCGAGCAGTCTCCGAAGCCACAGCACTACGCCGGCGGCCCGCACCTTCACCCCACCCGACCGCCGCCGAGGCTCCCTCTCCTCGACAGCCCGCGGACCCCGAAGCCGCGGCGCTCGCCGAAGGGGTGGAGCGTGAAGACACCTAGAGCAGGTTCTACCGACCAACGACGCGCGCGGGCGGATTGCCCACTCGCCTTCGGGGCCGCTTGATGGGCGGGCAGCTCGTGAAGCGTGCCTACGCTGCATTCCACATCGCACTCGAGCGCGGGGAGCCCTTCACCGCGAACGAGCGGCACGTACTTCTCTACATGGCCGCGATCGCGCACGACACGGACTCGCCCCCTCGGTACTGGGGCGGTCGCGACTCACTCGCGACATTCGCGCTCAGTCGTCGAGTGCCGGACGGGGATGACGTGGCCGCGGCGAAGGACCGCCGGTCGATCTTCGAATCTGTCCGCCAAGCGATTGCCGGGCTGGAACAGCGGGGAGCGCTCAGGCGCGTCGGAACGGCGTTCCCCGGGCGAACCCAGACGTACGACCTGACGGTGGAGAACTGCCTTCCTGCCGTGTGGCGAAGCAACGGGAGCTTGGCCCATACGCAAGGAGAGCTTGGGTCTTTCGACAAGGAGAGCTTGCAGATGACCCAAGCCCACATTGGGCCCGAGGAACGAGAACACCAAGAAGACCAAGAGGACACCACAACTCATCTCCGGCGAGCACCTCACCTGCGGCCTGTGGAGAGAGCTCGACGGAGAGGAGAAGAAGTTGCCGGCTAGCACAGACAGCGAACCTCGCTTCGAGGAGCACATCGGCGAAGTCCACGCGCCCCGCTGCTACAGCTGTGAGGGCCTGCAGGCGGCCGCCCGCGGCATCCCGCGACACCTCTGCCCAAACCACCCCGGCCACCCCCGACCCTGCGCGCTCGGATGCGACGACTGACGATGAGCCCGAGAGCCAAGCGCCGCAACATCGCCTTCATCCGCCAGCCCACCGTCGTCATCGGAGCATCCGAAGCCGGCCCGATCCTCGCCGCACTCGCCGAAGTGCGCCGGCACGTCGAAGGCAGCCCAGCACTGCTCGCGCTCGCCGAGGAGCTCCGCGAGGCGGCTGACGACTGGGAGACCCTCCGCAGCTCAGCCGGTTCCGATCGCGGAACTGACCGCGCGCCGATCGCGGAACCCGTCGCACCATCGGACTGGCTGACATCGAAGGAAGCCGCAGACCACCTCCGGGTGTCCACCCGTCGGGTCCGCGCTCTCCTCGCCGACGGCCACCTCGCCGGGCAACAGCGCGGCGGGTCCTGGTTCATCAGCAGAGACGCCCTCCGCAGGTTCGCGGCGGGCAGGTAGGAGATCACAATGCCCGACGGATCCCAGCACGACGGCACCGGCGTCGACCTCAGCGGCCGCAGCCTCAACGACGACGACCAGGCCGAGGTGGACCGCGTCGCGGAGAAGCGGGGCAAGGTCGCCGGCGGCCGCCTGCTCTTCGACAAGGTCCACCCGAATGCCGCGAAGGCTCGTGACAACCAGAACCTCGCCCGACTGCTCCAAGGCTTCAAGCGATGAGCGTCACCACCGACGCGCTGACCCGCGTCCAGAACGCGTTCGGCGACGACCGCCGACCCATCCCGCCGGAGATCTACCCCGGCAACGTGCCCACCCGGGTACCGCAGGCGTTCCAGCAGGTGCAAGCCGAGATCGAGCAGCTCCTCCTCGATGGCATGCCCGTCCCGGCTGACGTCGCCGCGCCCATCATCGAGGCGCGTCGAGAGCTCGACCTGGGCAACACCCGCATGGAGGTCTTCAACGCAGCTCGACGGGCCGTCATCGCATCACGCGCCGAGACCCAGCGCGTGAACGTCGACGCGGGCTTCGCGCAGATCGAAGCCGAGCTCATCCGTGTGTTCGACGACGTGCGCGCCATCGCTCCCCAGCTGCGTGGCGTGCGCGATGCCGAGGATGCGATTGCTGAGGGCGCCACCGACGAGTGGACCGCTCTGGGCCAACTCTGCGAGACCTACGGTGATCTTCGCAACGAGCAGCGCAAGCGCTTCACGCAGCTCGGCGAGACCGAGGCCGGAGCGCAGGGCCGTCTCCCGCGGTTCGGGTACTTCCGCAACTACCTCGACGTCTTCCCGCACTGGCTGGCCGCTCGGCGCGAGGCCTACTCCGCATCGCGAGAGCCGTCGGAGGCAGACGAGCTCGACACCGCCGTCTACGAGTGGCTCGCCGCCGGCGCCAGCAAGGCCGATCGATCCCAGGACCCCAACGACTCGTGGTCACAGACATGGTGGCCCAACCAGGGCACGAAGCAGGCGTTCCTCCTTCGGCTCACCGAGCACGCCATCCCCTGGGCCCCGACGCCGGACACGATCGAGGACCTTCAGGGCCTCACCTCGATCGCCATTCGGCCGCTCCGCAGCCGCGGGGACGCCGTCGGGGCAGCCGACGCGCTGCACGCCATCAGCCAGATCACCGGCCAGGCGTCACCTGTGGCGAAGCCCACCGCGACCGCCGCAGATAACCGACCTCTGGCCGCCCGCCTGCAGGCCGGCTACGACAACGCCCGCGACCGCAACCGCGGGCGCGACTGAGACCGGTCGCGATGAGCACTCGACGGAGACAAGGGCCGCCTCCTGCCGTGGGCTGCTCCCGCTCTCGCGGCCTCGACGCGGGCGCCGAGGGACTTCTCCCTTCGACCTCGGCGCCCGCTCCAGCTGGCCGGATTGCTTCGGGCCTATCCGTTCCAGGGCTTGTCGTCAGGGTCGAAGACCGTGATCCCTCCGCCCACCACGGTGCCTTCCTCGCCGCGGAGAGCCTCGACCTCGGCCACGAGGTACTCGATCGCACGGACGAGCGGTCCGAGGGTGCCGTCGTACTCGAAGCTGTTGCTCTTGTAGGTCTGCTGGAACTCGCGCACCTTCTTCAGCTCGTCGAGAGCGTTGGCCAGGTTGTCGTCGGCCAAGTCTCACTCCCCGGTGTAGTCGAGCACCTGCGCGGCCGCACTGCCGCCCTGCACCAGGTAGGCCGTCGCGATAGCCGCAGCCTTCGTCGTGTAGTTCTCGCTGTGGCACAGCACTTCGTGGTTCCCCGTCGACACCACTCGCCAGAAGTAGGGCTGGCTCGGGTTCGAACTCTTCTGAATCTGGTACTCAATCGCCATTGCTGGGTCTCCTTCTCGGCCAGTGAGGGCACGCTACAGGGCGACGCGGCGGAGCGCGAGAGCCAGGGGAGTTACCCCCTCCGCGCCTGTCGCTGCCGGACCGCCGGGGAGGTGGCTGCCCGTTTGAACGGGTTCATAGAAAAAAACGCGGGGGCGGCCTGATGCCTCGCGGAGGCGCCCGCCCCGGCTCCGGGCCGAAGCCGAATCCCCACTCGCTGCGGACCGCGATCCGCACCGAGAAGGGCACGATGCCGCCCGTCCTCTCGATCGACGGTGTCACCGAGACGCTCCCTCGCGCTCGGGCGGGACGAGCGCCCGCGTGGCCGCTGTCTACGGCGACGCCGACTGAGACGAAGGTGTGGCGCGAGCACTGGAAGCTGCCGCAGGCGATCATCTGGGAGCGGAACGAGCAGCACATGATGGTCGCGATGTACGTCCGCACCTTCGTGCAGGCGATGGAGCACGACGCGAAACCGTCGCTGCGGTCGCTGGTTCTCCGTCAGCAGCAGAATCTCCTTCTCGACGTGATGGCGCTGCGCCGCGCGGGCTTCCAGATCTCTCGCCGCGAGACCACCTCCGGTCAGCCCGCGTCGACGTCGAGCCCGACAGAACACGGAAGCACCCACGACTTCCGAGATCGACTGCGGCCGCCATCGAGCCGGGGCCGGCTGCAGGCGGTACCGAAGGAATCTGATGAGTGACGTCGGCGCACTCGCGGACGAGCAGAACCGCGCTCGCCAACAGGCCGCCCGGCTCGCGATCGCGCAGCTCGAGAACGACCAGGCAGCGCGCGCCGCGGTCTTCGACGAGATCGCAGCGCGCGACCCCGGCGTGAGAGACGACGCAGTCGTGCGGCTTGTGCTCGTCATCGTCGGCGAGTGGATGACCATCGCGCAGACTCCGGCGTTGACCCGCGACGGGCTCCTCGAGGGCATCCGCGGATTCCTGCTCAATCAAGCGAAGGGAGCACCCGATGCCTGAACGTGTCACCTCCGTCCGTCTTAGTCTCCAAGCCCAGCAATACATCGCCGGCATGCGTGAGGCGGGCCGCGAGACCGCCGCGACGGGCTCGGCCGCAGAGCGGCTCGCGGGCCAGCGCGAGGCGTTCAACCTGCTCGGCCGAAGCATGCTCGTCGCCGGCGGGCTGATGGCCGCTGGCGTTGGCATGGCGGTCGCCCGGTTCGTCGAGTTCGACCAGGCCATGAGCCAGGTCAAGGCCGTGACCCAGGAGAGCGTCGAGAACATGGACCTCCTCCGCGACGCAGCGCTCGACGCCGGCGGGGCAACGGTCTACACCGCGACCGAGGCCGCGAACGCGATCGAGGAGCTCGGCAAGAACGGCCTCAGCACCGCGCAAATTCTCTCCGGAGGTCTCGACGCCGCCCTCGCGCTCGCCGCGGCGGGTGGCCTCGATGTCGCGCGTGCAGCCGAAATCGCGGCGATCACCATGAAGCAGTTCAACCTCGAGGGCGCGCAGCTTCCGCACGTCGCCGACCTCATGGCCGCCGGAGCTGGCAAGGCTGCGGGCGACGTCGAGGACATGGCGATCGCGCTGCAGCAGGCCGGGCTCGTCGCGTCCCAGACCGGGCTCTCCGTTGAGGAAACCACCGGAACCCTCGCGGCCTTCGCCGACAACGCTCTCCTCGGCTCCGACGCGGGTACCTCGCTGCGCACGATGCTTCTGCGCCTCACACCGACGTCGGGGGAAGCGGCGCGCGAGATGGAGCGCCTCGGCATCGACGCCTACGACGCCGGCGGGCAGTTCATCGGCATGTCGGCGCTCGCCGGGCAGCTGCGCGATCGACTCGGCGGCCTCACCGACGAGCAGCGGAACACGTCCCTGTCGATCATCTTCGGTCAGGACGCCATCCGCGGCGCGACGCTGCTCTACCAGCAGGGCGCCGACGGCATCCAGGACTACATCGACAGGACGAACGATGCCGGCTACGCCTCGAGCGTCGCTGCGGACCGGCTCGACAACCTCGCCGGCGACCTCGAGAAGCTCGGCGGCGCGTTCGACACCGCGCTCATCCAGTCGGGGTCCGGCGCGAACGACGTGCTGCGCACGCTCGTGCAGACCGCCACCTTCGTCGTCGACGGGTTCGGCCAACTTCCTGAGCCCGTCCTGGCCGCTGGGCTCGCCCTCGGCGGCGCGGCCGCCGCGGTCACCCTCACCGGCGGCGCGGCGATGATCGCCATTCCCAAGATCGCCGAGTACCGCGTCGCGATGGTCGCGCTCGGCGTCTCCGGCCGCTCCGCCGCCCTCGGCGTCGGTCTCGCCTCCGCCGCGATGACCGCCGGCGTCGCCGCATTCGCCCTGTGGGCGAGCTGGCAGGCCAACATCAAGGCCACCGCCGACGAGCTCGCCGACTCCCTCGACAGCGCCACCGGCGCGATGACGTCCTACACTCGCGCCATCGTCGCCAAGAAGCTCGCCGACAGCGACGCCTTCGCGGCTGCCCGCGAGGCCGGCATCTCGCAGTCCGAGCTCACCGACGCCGTGCTCGCCGGCGGCGACGCACTCGACCAGGTCTACGGCAAGCTCACCGACAACAACACCGTCGCCACCTTCTTCACCGGCGTCGGCATCCGCGCCGGCAACGCTACGCAGACCATCCGCGACCTCCGCACCGCAATCGACCAGTCCGCCGAGTCCTTCGAGGACCAGGCGGCCGCGAACAGCGACGCGACCTCCGCGTCCGAGGAGAACGCCGAAGCGCTCGCCGATCTGCAGGGCGCCGCCTACGACGCTCAGGGCGCCGTCGACGACCTCGCGGAAGCTATCCGAGGGTTCGGGTCCGCCACGCTCAGCACGCGAGAGGCGGAGCGCGAGTTCCAGTCCGCGATCGACGAGCTCACCGAGTCCGTGGCCGAGAACGGCCGCACCCTCGACATCAACACCGAGCAGGGCCGCAACAACGAAGATGCCCTCGACTCGATCGCCGAGGCGGCAACCGAGCTCGCGGCCGCCCGCCTCGAGGAGACGGGCTCGCACGAAGCTGCGGCCGCAGCGATCGCAGCCGGCCGCGAACAGCTCATCCTCGCCCTCGCCCAGTTCGGCATCACCGGTCAGGCTGCCGAGGACTACGCCGACCGTCTCGGCCTCATCCCCGCGAACGTGTACACCGCCGCCGAGCTCAGCACCGCTGCCGCCGACGGGACCATGGACGCCTTCATCAAGCGATGGGACGGCAAGCGGATCCGTGTCTACGCTGACGGCTCGGTGTCCTTCGGCGCCGGCGCTCAGCGCGCGAATGCGGACGGCAACCTCTACGACTACGCCCGGGCGTTCGCCAATGGCGGGTTCGCGTCAGGCATCTACCGCGGCGGCCCGGCCATCCACAAGTTCGCCGAGTACGAGACCGGCTGGGAGGCCTACATCTCCGGCAAGCCCGGCCAGGAGCGCGAGAACACGGGCTACGCCATCGAGGCACTCCGGCGGCTCGGTGGCCTCGGCGACCTCCGACACGCGCTCGCCGCCGGCCAGCAGCCCACGATCAACGTGCAGGCCGCCCCTCAACAATTCGACGCCGCCGCGATGGGCGCCGCGATCGCGCGCGGCATCGCAGGCAGCGGAGTCGTCGAGATCGGTGATTCCAGCGTCGAGAAGCTCTCGACGAGCATCGCCCACGAGCTCGCTCCGCGACTCCGCACTCAGGCACGGACAGGTTACGACGGGGTGTAGAGCGGCGGTGTGCTGGCTAGAGTGCCCGCATGGATCAGGTCGGCGACTTCATTGGTCAGTGGTACGCGAGCGGAGGCCTGTGGCGCCTGCTAGTTGACCTAGTCGTTCCGTCCGTCGCCATCCTGGTGCCCACGATTCTCGCTATACGACTCGCGTCAGCAGAGCGCCGGGCCGCCGACGCCGACCGAAAAGCGCGCGATCACCGCGCTCACGAGGAGCGAGTCGCCAAGGGTGTCGAGCACGCCGGGTCCGCGATGAGTCATCTCGTCGAGGCGGCCTACCAAAGCGACTTCCGCGAGGCTGCCCGCATGCGCTTCATTGCCGCGCGCGAACTCGACCACATCCGCCAGAACCTCGGCGCCGACAACGACGCTGTGTGGAAGTGGATCGTCGAAGAGCTCAAGATCGTCTCCGGCGGTCTCGAGGACACCATGGACAACGGCCTCCCGGTCCTCATGGAGCAAATCGTCCACCGAGGCGCACGCTTCTACAACACGATGAGCGACTGGCGAATGGGAGAGCTCGACGTCACCTGGTTCACCTCGGCCAAGCACGCGGCGCTCGCCGACACGAAGCTGCTGGACGAGAGCGACGAAGACGACGCCGGCTACTAGCCGTAGGCCGTCCCGCGGGAGCTTCCCACCGGCGGGGGTCCCACGGGGGACGGCCCCGTGCACGCGAGCATATTCGACGCGACTGGCATCGAGTAGCGTCAGCCCGTGAACGACGAGCAGCAAGACCTGCAGCTGCTGCACCATCGGATGCGCCTTGTCGAGGCGCTTGAGCAGCACCACGGTGGAACGCACTGGGACCTCGCTCAGGCCGGGTCGGAGCTTGCGGCCGATGACGCGGCGACGGCGCCGCTCCAAACGAGCCATGTCGTCGGTCACGCCTTATCGTTCGCTGTCGACTGCCTCCGCAGCACGAGAATGCTCCTGACCGACCCGGATTCACCGACGACGATCGTGCTACCGCTCACGGGGCAGTACCCGCTTCTGCGGGGGGCGATGGAAGCTGGTGGACTCGTCCTGTGGCTGCTCGAGCCCAACGACCACCGCGAACGTGTCAGTCGCACCCTGCGTTCGCGGTGGGATGACATCGTGCAGGACGACAAAGCAGTCCTCGCGATGACCGACTTCGTTGCCGGTGAGCCAAAGGAGCGCATCTCGTACAAGAACGCGCAGCGCCGCAAGAACGCGCAGCGGGTTCGAAAGCAGAAAGCGCGTGTCCGAGCCGTCGCCGACGCAGCGGGGATCCCACGCTCCGAGATGGAGCAAGGCCTGCCGGGGTGGGGGCCGATCATACGTGAGGGGGCCCCAGCCGGCACCCTTCCCGCCAATCAGGTCCATGGGTGGTGGCGGCTCATCAGCGGGCTGGCCCATCCATCCGCGTCCCGGACGTTGAGCCTCCACAACCTGGAGGAGATCGCAGAGCGTGATGGTTCCGGGACGGTCCAGGCGCTGTTCACCTCTCGCCCTGACATCACTAATGCGACCCTGGAGGCGGCCGCTCTGCTGTACATCAACGCGCTGAGGCTGACATCCCGCCGCGGGGACTGCCCCGCGCTCGAGTTTGTGGCGCCGCCCGGATTCCCTCTACCTCCTGGGTATCACGAGAGGGCACGCCGCGGCTAGACAAAAGCCGCGCCCCCACGAACCCCCCACAACTTTCCAGAATCGTGTAGTCGGCTGTGGAATCGTAAACGGCCCAAGACACCGCTATTGCTTGGGTTCCTAGGCGTTCACCTTACGTTCGAGGGCGACTCGGCCGGGTTCGAATCCCTCACTCGCCACCACCGAAGCCCCGCGCAGGTCGCGGGGCTTCTTCCGTCAGGCCGGGGTGAGACGCAGCAGCACGCGCGGTCCCCACGTGCCGGGGTCGGCGGCATCCCACCCGCCGTACTGCTCGGCGAACGCTCGCACGATCTCGGGATGCTCCTCGATCGGCAGCGCCTCGGCCGTCGCGCGGATGCCCCCGTCGCGGCCCTCGATCGCGAACGTCGCGCGGGGATCGCGCGCGAGGTCGGCGACCTTGCGGGCGGGGGTGCTCGTCGCGATCCAGAGGATGCCGGCATCCTCGACGAACCACACGCGCGACGTGCGCGGGGAGCCGTCGCGCCGCAGCGTCGTGATCCAGCCGTGTCGCATCCCCGCAGGCTAGACCGCGCCGTGGCCGGCGTGCTGGCTGAGCGCCCTAACGTGAGGGGATGGATCTCGTGTTCCTCTACGGGCCGGCGGCCGCGGGGAAGCTGACGACCGCGCGCGCCCTGTCGTCGCTCACGAACCTGCCGGTCTTCCACAACCATCTGGTCGTCGACGCGCTCCTCGCCGTCTTCCCCTTCGGGTCGCCCGAGTTCGTGCGGCTGCGCGAGCTGTACTGGATGGAGGCGTTCCGCGAGGCCGCCGCGTCGGGCAGGTCGCTCGTCTTCACCTTCACCCCGGAAGGCACCGTGCCGGTGGGCTTCGCCGGTCGCGTCACCGACCTCGTCGGATCGCTCGGCGGTCGCGTGCGCTTCGTACGGCTGCGCGTGTCGGACGCGGAGCAGGAGCGGCGGATCGAGAATCCCGACCGGCGGGCGCTCAAGAAGCTGTCGAGCCTCGAGACGCTGCTGCGGCTGCGCAGCGATCCGACGGATGCCGTCTCGGCCGACGATGTGCTGCCGGTCGATCTCGACATCGACACCGAGTCGAGCAGCGCCGACGCGACGGCTCGGACGATCGTCGAGGCGTTCGGGTTGAGCCGGGTCGAGCAGCCCCGCGGCTTCCGCCCGTAAGCCCCGCATCCTGCCCCGGATACCCTGCCCGACATGGAGCTCACCTCGTCGCACGACACCGTGATCCCGTCCGGGGTGCGTGCGAGGTACCTGTGGCGCGAGACGCGCAACGCGGCGGCGGTGCTCTCGGCCTCGAATCCCGAGCAGTTCGCCGACCTCGTCGCGGTGCTCGACGGGTTCCGCCTGTACGACTCCGACATCCTCGTCGCGGGCGGCAACCGCGGGCAGATCGCCATCCGGCTCGACGCCGCCTTCGCCGAGCGGGGGTGGGATGCCGTGCGCATCAACACCGCGTCCCGGCTCGAGGGCCGACGCAAGTCGAGGAGCTTCGGCCGCGACTACGACGACCTCTTCCTCACGCAGGAGGTGCGCAACGAGGGCTTCGAGGTCGACAACATGAAGGGCCGCGTCGCGCTCGACGTCGAGTGGAACGCGAAGGACGGCAACCTCGACCGCGACCTCGCCGCCTACCGGGCGCTCTACGACCTGGGACTCATCGACGTCGCCGTGATCGTCACCCGCGATCACGCCGCCATCCGCGACCTCGCCGGCACGACGCTCGGGAGCGAGGACGCCTTCCGCCGGCTGGGCACGACGACCACGACGAACCTCGCCAAGCTCGAGCCGCGCCTGACCCGCGGCGACGGCGGTGGATGCCCGATCCTCGCCGTCGGGATCACGACGGCGACCTGGGCGGGCGCCGGCGAGAGCGCTCCGCACGTCGAGGTGGAGCCCGAGGTCGCCGAGCTGTTCGCCCTCGAGCAGGACGCCGATCCGGAGCCGTAGCGGGCCGACGCGGCGGGCCGGGACCCCGACGACGGAGGCCCCGGGTAGGGTCGACTCATCATGGCAAACCCCCTCCGCGCCGACGTCGAGCCGACACCCTTCGTGCCGCTGCCGACCGTCGCCGGAGGGTTCCAGACCGTGATGGCCGACCCCCCCTGGCGCTTCACGAACCGCACGGGCAAGGTCGCGCCCGAGCACCGGCGCCTCGATCGCTACGACACGATGGACCTCGAGGCGATCAAGGCGCTGCCCGTCGCCGACTCCGTCGCCGACAACGCGCACCTCTACCTCTGGGTGCCGAACGCGCTGCTGCCCGAGGGCATGGACGTCATGAAGGCCTGGGGCTTCCGCTACGTCTCCAACATCGTGTGGGCGAAGCGCCGCGCCGACGGCGGTCCCGACGGGCGCGGGGTGGGCTTCTACTTCCGCAACGTCACCGAGCTCATCCTGTTCGGGGTGAGGGGTCGCATGCGCACGCTGCCGCACGCGCGCTCGCAGGTGAACATGATCGAGACGCGCAAGCGCGAGCACTCGCGCAAGCCCGACGAGCAGTACGCGTTCATCGAGGCGTGCTCTCCCGGTCCGTACCTCGAGCTGTTCGCGCGTCAGGCGCAGCCGGGCTGGCAGGTCTGGGGCAACGAGTCCGACGTTCCGGAGGTGCGTGGCAAGACGCACCGCGGGTACGCGGGCGGCGAGATCAACGCCACCTACGCGACCGCCTGACGCCGGCGCCCGCGCAGCCGCACGGTCGCCACGAGCCCGCCGCCGTCGCGCGGGGTGAGCGAGAGCGCGCCACCGTGGGCGGCGACCACGCTCGCGACGATCGCGAGGCCGAGGCCGACCCCCGCGTGGTCGTCGGAGTCCGACCGCATCCGCCCCGCCCCGCGCTGGAACGGCTCGGTGAGCGTGACCGCCATCTCGGGCGTCAGCACCGCCCCGGAGTTCTCGACGACCAGCACGGCCAACCCGTCGGTCGCGGCCGTGCGCACCGAGACCCGCCCGTCCGTCGGCAGGTTGTGCACGATCGCGTTCTGCACGAGGTTGACGACCACGTGACGCAGCAGCTCGAGCGAGCCGAGGGTCCACGCGGCGTCGCCCTCCACGGAGAGGGCGATCCCGCGACGCTCCGCCGCGGGCAGCAGGGTCTCGGCGACGTCCTCGACGAGCAGCGAGAGGTCGACCTCCTCGTCGTCGGTGAGCCGCCGGTCGCCGCGCCCGAGCAGCAGGAGCGCCTCGGTGAGGGAGACCGCCCGCGCGGTGACGGAGCTCAGCCGCGCGAGCAGCTCGTCGACATCCCGGTCCGGGTCGCGCCGGGCCACGTCGAGCAGCGCCGCCGACGTCGCGAGCGGCGTGCGCAGCTCGTGCGAGGCGTTGGCCGCGAAGCGCCGCTGCTCGTCGACGTGCGCCTCGAGCTGCGCGAGCATCGCGTCGAACTGGTCGGCGAGCTCGCGGAACTCGTCGCGCGGGCCGTCGAGCCGGATGCGGTGGGAGAGCGAGCCGTCCGCGGCGCGTCGGGCGGCATCCCGGATGCTGTGCAGCGGTGCGAGCATGCGGCCGGCGAGCAGCCAGCCGCCGACGAGCCCGAACCCGACGAGCGCGACGAGCGCCGCGGAGGCCCACGGCATGAAGGCGCGGGCGAGGTCGCTGCGGTCGGGCACGAAGGGGCCGCCCGCCGAGATGTCCTCGGGCACGTAGCGCAGCAGGAACAGCCAGACCACGGCGAGCAGCAGCACCCCGGCCACGAGCGCGAGCGCCGCGTAGCTCAGGGTGAGCTTGAGCCGCGCGCTCACGGCACCGCGATCCGGTAGCCGACGCCCGCGACGGTCTCGACGATCGCCGGCTCGCCCAGGCGCTTGCGCAGCGACGACACCGTGATGCGCACGGCGTTGGTGAAGGGATCGGCGTTCTCGTCCCACGCGCGCTCGAGGAGCTCCTCGGCGCCGATCACGCCGCCCTCGGCCGCCATGAGCACCTCGAGCACGGCGAACTGCTTGCGCGTGAGCGCGACGAACCGCCCGTCGCGGAACACCTCGCGGCGGAACGGATCGAGGCGCAGCCCCGCGAGCTCGCGCACGGGCGGTCGCACCGGCGAGCGACGCCGGTCGAGCGCCCGGAGCCGCAGCACGAGCTCGCGCAGCTCGAACGGCTTCGTCAGGTAGTCGTCGGCGCCGAGCTCGAACCCGGACGCCTTGTCGTCGAGCCGGTCGGCGGCGGTGAGCATCAGGATGGGCGTGCCGCGCCCCGAGGCGACGATGCGGCGGGCGACCTCGTCGCCGGAGACGCCCGGGAGGTCGCGGTCGAGCACGGCGAGGTCGTACTCGGTGAGGTCGAGCAGCTCGAGCGCGGTCTCCCCGTCGCCCGCGATGTCGGCCGAGATGGCCTCGAGCCGAAGTCCGTCGCGGATCGCGGCGGCGAGGTACGGCTCGTCCTCGACGATCAGCACGCGCATGGCCTCGAGCCTAGGCAGCCGGGGTTATCGCGGGCGTATGCGGAATCGGATACGGCGGGGCAACATCCGCTCGCCTTCCCTGGAGGCATGACCTCTCGCGCGACCTATGCCCGCCGCCGCCTCGCCCTCGTCGGCCTCGTCCTCCTGCTCGTGGCGGCGGTGGCTTTCGTCGGCAGGATCGCGCTCGACGTCGTCGCCGAGGTGCCCGGCCTGTCGGTCGCGGGCGGCGGGTCGAGCGCGCACCCGGCGGCGGACGGCGAGATCGAGCCCGGCGAGCTCGTGCTCGTGACCGACGTCGATCATCCGGCGCTCGCGAACCTCGACCCCGAGCTGCTCGCGGCGGTGCAGCGGGCCGCGCGCGACGCGGAGGCGGAGGACATCCCGTTCCAGGTGACGAGCGGCTGGCGCTCGCCGGAGTACCAGGCGCGGCTGCTGAGCGAGGCCGTGCGCGACTACGGCAGCGAGGAGGAGGCTCGGCGATGGGTCTCGACGCCCGAGACCTCGCTGCACGTGTCGGGCGACGCGATCGACGTGGGCGGCTTCGACGCGACCTACTGGCTCTCGCTCCACGGCGCCGCCTACGGCCTGTGCCAGATCTACGCGAACGAGCGCTGGCACTTCGAGCTGCGGCCCGAGGCGGTGACGTCGGGATGTCCGGAGCAGTACCTGGATCCGACCGACGACCCGCGGATGACCCCGTGACGGTGCGCCCGGGTCACAGACCCTGAGCGAGCCGATGGTAGGCGGCGTTCCAGCGCACCTCGTTCTCGAACCCGGCGATCGTCGTCGACTCGTCGATCACGAGCAGCTCGATGCCCGACATGCGGGCGAAGTCGCGGAGCACCTCGACGCCCACCTGGGTCGTCATGGCGGTGTGATGGGCCGCGCCGGCGGTGAGCCACGCCGTCGCCGAGGTGCGGAAGTCGGGACGCGGCTTCCAGACCGCCCGGCCGACGGGGAGGCGGGGCATCGGCGCGGGGAGCTCGACGTTGTCGACGACGTTCGCGACGAGCCGGAACCGGTCGCGCAGGTCGGAGAGGGCGACGACGAGCGCCGGCCCGGGGTCGGCGGTGAAGACGAGCCGCACGGGGTCGCCCTTGCCGCCGATGCCGAGCGGATGGATCTCGAGCGACGCCCGCCGCGAGGACAGCGAGGGCGAGACCTCGAGCATGTGGGCGCCGAGGATGAGCTCGTGACCGGGCTCGAGGTGGTACGTGTAGTCCTCCATGAGCGAGGCGCCGCCCGGGAGGCCCGCGCCCATCACCGCGACCGCGCGCACGAGCAGCGCCGTCTTCCAGTCGCCCTCGGCGCCGAAGCCGTAGCCGTCGGCCATCAGGCGCTGCACGGCGAGCCCGGGCAGCTGGCGGAGCCCGCCGAGGTCCTCGAACGAGTCGGTGAAGGCCGTGAAGCCGCCCTCCTCGAGGAAGCCGCGCAGCCCCGCCTCGATGCGGGCGCCGTCGCGCAGCGCCTCGGCGCGCTCGCCGCCCGGCGCGAGCTCGGGCGCCACGTCGTAGAGGTCGAGGTACTCGGACACGAGCTCGTCCACCGCCGCCTCGCCGACGCGATCCACGGCCTCCACGAGCTCGGTGACGGGCCAGGTGTTGACCTGCACCCCGAGGCGCAGCTCGGCCTCCGTCTTGTCGCCCTCGGTCACCGCGACGTAGCGCATGTTGTCGCCGAACCGCGCGAGGCGCATGCCCCGGGTGGCGGCGCGGCCGGCGGCGGCCCGACTCCACGCGCCGACGCGCGCGGTGACCGAGGGATCGCTCACATGGCCCACGACCGTCGTGCGCGGCACGCCGAGCCGGGTCTCGAGGTACCCGAACTCGCGGTCGCCGTGCGCGGCCTGGTGCAGGTTCATGAAGTCCATGTCGATCTCGCCCCACGGCAGGTCGACGTGCCCCTGGGTGTGCAGGTGCAGCAGCGGCTTCTGCAGCGCGTCGAGTCCGGCGATCCACATCTTCGCGGGGCTGAACGTGTGCATCCACGCGATGACGCCCACGACGTCGTCGTCGGCGTTCGCCGCGAGCATCGTGCGACGGATGCTGTCGCGGTCGGTCAGCACGGGCCGCCACTCGACGGTGACCGGGATGTCGCCCGAGTCCGCGAGGCCCGCCACGACCGTCTGCGACTGCTCGGCGACCTGGCGCAGCGTCTCCTCGCCGTAGAGGCCCTGGCTGCCGGTCAGGAACCAGACGGTGCGGCGGCGGAGGTCGGGGACGATGGAGCGGCTCACGCGGAGTCCTTTCCGAGGGAGGCGACGGCGGCGCGCTCGACGGCGAGTCCGGCCCGGTAGCGGTCGAGGTAGGCGGCGAATCCGGCGACGTCGGCGGGGGCGGGGTCGACCGTGACGACGGGCGCGCGGGCGAACACCCGCTCCGCGAGGTAGGCGCCGAGGTCGCCGCCGCCGGCGGCGGTGAAGGCGGCGAGCACGGCGATGCCCCACGCGCCGCCCTCCGAGGCGGTCTCCGCGACCTCCACCGGGGTGTCGAGCGCGGCGGCGAGGAAGCGCTGCGCGACGTCCGACGTGCGGAACAGACCCCCGTGCGCCGACATCCTGTCGAGCGACACGTGCTCGTCGGCGAGCGTGCGCATGCCGAGCGCGAGCGTCGCGAAGACGCCGTAGAGGTGCGCGCGCATCGTGTTGGCGAGGTCGAGCGTGCTCTCGGGGGTGCGCACGACGAGCGGGCGTCCGGCGGGCAGGCCGACGATCGGCTCCCCCGCGACGTGGTTGTAGGCGACGATGCCGCCCGCGTCCGCCTCGCCGTCGAGCGCCGCGCGGAGCAGCACCGCGTAGACGTCGTCGAGGTCGCGCGGCGAGCCGGCCAGCTCGGCGTAGCGCGCGAACATCCCGACCCAGGCGGCGAGCTCGCTCGCGCCGTTGTTGACGTGCACCATCGCGACGGGATGGCCTGCGGGGGTCGTCACGACGTCGAGCTCGGGATGCGAGCGGGCGAGCGGACGCTCGAGGACGACCATCGCGAAGACGCTCGTGCCGACGCTCACGTTGCCGGTGCGCGGCGCGACGGCGTTCGTCGCGACCATGCCCGTGCCCGCGTCGCCCTCCGGCGGGCACAGCACGACGCCCGCGCGCAACGCGCCCGACGGGTCGAGAAGGGCGGCTCCCTCGGGGGTGAGCTCCCCGGCCGCGGCGCCCGCGACGAGCACGTCGGGCAGCAGGTCGCGCACCGGGTGCGCGAGGGGGGTTCCCTCGACGAGCTCGTCGTACCGCGCGAGCAGCTCGACGTCGTAGTCGCGGGTCGCGGGGTCGAGCGGGAACATCCCCGAGGCGTCGCCGGCGCCGAGCACGTGCCGACCGCCGAGCGCGGCGTGCACGTAGCCCGCGAGCGTCGTGATCCTGCGCACGCGCGCGACGTGGGGCTCGCGATCGAGCACCGCCTCGTGCAGGTGCGCGATCGACCAGCGCAGCGGGATGTTGACGCCGAACATCTCCGAGAGCTCCGACGCGGCGTCGCCCGTGCCCGTGTTGCGCCACGTGCGGAACGGCACGAGCAGCTCGTCGTCCGCGTCGAACGCGAGGTAGCCGTGCATCATCGCGGACACGCCGATCGCCGCGAAGGTCGTCGGGGGGAGCTCGAGGCGGCCGACGAGGTCGGCGTAGGCGGCGCGGATGCCCGTCCAGACCTCGTCGAGGTCGTAGGTCCAGGTGCCGTCGACGAGGCGGCTCTCCCACGCGTGCACGCCGGTCGCGAGCACGGTCGTCGGGTCGTCGGCGTCGACGAGGCACGCCTTGATGCGCGTCGAGCCGAGCTCGATGCCGAGCGCGGCGTTCACCGGCGCACGTCCGTGGCCTGGCCGTAGACGTGCTGATAGCGCGCGTACAGCGCGTCGATCATGTCCTGCGGGATGGGCACGAGCGGTCCCGCGGCGCGGGCGAGGTGCACGGTGCGCGCGGCGTCCTCGCACATCACGGCCGCCTTGACCGCGTCCTCCGCGTCGGCGCCGATCGTGAACGGCCCGTGGTTGCGCATCAGCACGGCGCGCGAGCGATGGCCGCGCAGCGTCTCGACGATGCCGCGGCCGATCGAGTCGTCGCCGATGATCGCGAGCGGCCCGACCGGGATGGGACCGCCGAACTCGTCGGCCATGCCCGTGATCACGCACGGGATCTCCTCGCCGCGCGCGGCCCAGGCGACCGCGTAGGTCGAGTGCGTGTGCACGACGCCGCCGACCTCGGGCATGTTCCGGTAGACGTACGCGTGGGCGGCCGTGTCGCTCGACGGCGAGCGCTCGCTGCCGGGCGAGCCGGGCACGACGCGACCGTCGAGGTCGCACAGGATCATGCTCTCGGGCGTGAGCTCGTCGTAGGAGACCCCCGAGGGCTTGATGACGAAGAGGTCGGCGCCGGGGACGCGCCCGGAGACGTTGCCCCCGGTCCAGACGACGAGGCCGTAGCGCACGAGCTCGCCGTGCAGCCGCGCGACCTCGGCGCGCACCGCGTCGATCGCGGCGTCGCTCGGCCCGTGCTCAGCGCTCATCGCATCCTCCTCGACGCTCGGCGCGATGTTACCGGTAACATTCCGGCGCCCGCAAGAGCCCGGGGAACCCGGTCCCGCTCAGAGCGCGGCGGTCGACCCCCGGGGCACGAGCACGGGCGGCACCGCGGCCTCGCGCGCCGGCTCCTCGCCGCGCACCCGGGCGACGAGCTGCCGCAC
>JAEWKY010000062.1 GCA_023457615.1 Actinomycetes bacterium
CCCACTCCCCGCCCCCCGCCCCCCCCCCCGCCACCCCCGGCCCCCTCGACCCGCAGGCGCTCGCGCCGCTCGTGCTGCGGGCGGCGCAGCTCATCAGCGCGGCGCTCCTGCACGCCGGCGACGAGACGCCGTTCCGCCCGCTGCGCCGGGCGGACTGAGGCGGGCGAGCTCACGCGGGCTCCGGCGCGACGGGCGGCGAGCTCGAGCAGGATCCGAGAAGCGCCCGGCGCGCGACGCTGCCTATCGTGGGGCCTACCGACGTGAGAGGAGCCGGAATGGCTGAGAAGAAGTCGTCCGAGGTGTTCAGCGCCGAGGAGAAGGCGGCGATGAAGGAGGCCGCCGCCGAGCGCAAGGCGCAGGCGAAGGCGAAGGACAAGCGCGAGGCCGGCACGAAGGCCGTGCGCGACGCGATCGAGAAGCTCGACGGCTCCGACCGCGCGCTCGCCGAGCGCTTCTACGAGCTCGTGAGCGAGAACGCCCCGAACCTCGTGCCGAAGACGTACTACGGGATGCCGGGCTTCGCGAACGAGGACGACAAGATGCTCGTCTTCCTCCAACCCGCGTCGAAGTTCAAGGTGCGGTACTCGACGGTCGGCTTCGAGCAGCCCGCGAAGCTCGACGACGCCGCGATGTGGCCCACCGCATGGGGGATCACCGAGTGGACCGCCGCGGGCGAGAAGAGCTTCCTCGCGACGCTCAAGAAGGCGATCGGCTGAGCGCGCCCGATGCCGCGAACCGCAGCCAGCGCCCGTTCGAGATCACCTCGGGTTCCACGGCGGGATCGCGCACGATCAGCGCGGTCTCGTCGTCGATGAACCAGATCGGTGCGCCCAGCCGGGCCGCGTAGCGAGCCGCCCAGGCGTCGTCCTGTTCCGGCGCCCACTCCGCACCGAGGTGCGGCATGAGGAACCAGTCGAACAGCTCCACGGCGGGCGCCGTCCCGCCGAGCCCGAAGCGCTCGACCTCGTCGTCCTCGAACGCCGCGACGGCGGCCGCCTGCCGAGCCGAGAAGATCATCGAGCCGGCGCTCCAGCCGACGTAGACCTTCTGCTCGAGCAGCTCCGGCAGCAGCTCGGCGAGCCCCGTGGAGGTCCACGCGTGCGCGAGCCACACGTTGCTCCCGCCGTACGCCAGGATGACGTCGGCGGAGCGCAGCCGTTCCTCGACCAGCGGGCGGTGGCCGGCCAGGAGCGAGACGACGTCGAACTCGGCCCAGCCGAGGCCGTGCAGGTCGTTCAGATGCCCGAGGAAGGTCGACTTGTCGTCGGGGAACGGCAGGATGGCGTCGATCACGACGGCGATCCGGGCGTCGGGCGTCGGCATCCCGAGCAGTTCGGTGAGCGCGTCGCGGATGGCGGCGTTGCGGAGCCCGTGCGAGGTGAGCAGCATGCGCATCCCGGAATCGTCTCATTCGACCACCGCTCTCGGTCAGGCGCGCTATTCCGAAAAGCTGTTCCGATAAGCAGCATTATGTCAGTTCCAGCAGGGCATCGCCCTCCGCCGGGTCGGTCGCGTCCCGTCCCCCGGGATGTCGATCCGGGGCGTCGCCGTTCGTCGCCTGGGTAGCGTGACACCGACGAAGGGACCCTCATGCGCTATCTGATGTTCGTCGTGGCCGACCCGGCCGCGGAGCCCTACGACCCCGAGCAGGACACGATCGGCCTGTGGGTCGACGAGATGACCCGGCGCGGCATCGCCGTCGACGGCGACCGCCTGCGGCCTCCTCAGGATGCGACCACCGTGCGCGTGCGCGGCGGGAGGCTGCTCGTGACGGACGGGCCCTTCACCGAGGCGAAGGAATGGGTCGCCGGTTTCGACCTCCTCGAGTGCCGCGATCTCGACGAGGCGATCGAGGTCGCGTCGCGGCATCCCATGGCGCGCTTCGGCACCCTCGAGCTGCGTCCCGTCTGGCCGCTCGAGGTCGACGACGAGGGGCGACCGGTCGCCGAGGAGGACGCCGGCTGATCCCGGGCCGGGCGCGATCCGGGCGGGACCGCGATCCGGGGGGCGCGATTCGAGCGCGGCGGCGATCTGAGGGACAATCTCTCGTGCCCTCCGACGATCCCTCGCGCTCCCCCGGTCTCCCGGAGCCGAGCGGGATCGACCCCGCGGAGCTCGAGGTCACCCTGCGCGTGCTCGCCGGGCTCGCCCGCGTCGATCGCGAGCATCCCGACTTCGTCGCCGTCCGCCGCGCGACCTCCGCGATGTTCAAGGACGTCAAGCGCGAGCGCCGCCGCGAGATCCGCGAGGCCGAGCAGGCGGCCGACCGGGCCGTCGTCGCGGCGACCGCCACGGGCGCGCCGGACCGCATCGACGACGAGACGCGGGGCATCCCGATCTCCGGCGCGGCCACCCAGGCGACGGCGGGCGTCTACCTCAAGCCCCGCGCCTGCTACATCTGCAAGCGCGACTACACGGTCGTCGACGCGTTCTACCACCAGCTCTGCCCGGACTGCGCCGCGATGAGCCACGCGAAGCGCGACGCGCGCACCGACCTGTCCGGCAAGCGCGCGCTGCTCACCGGCGGCCGCGCGAAGATCGGGATGTACATCGCGCTGCGGCTGCTGCGCGACGGCGCCCACACGACGATCACGACGCGCTTCCCCCGGGATGCCGTCCGCCGCTTCACGAGCCTCCCCGACTCCGGCGACTGGCTCCACCGGCTGCGCGTCGTCGGCATCGACCTCCGCGATCCCGCGCAGGTGATCGCGCTCGCGGAGTCCGTCGCCGAGCAGGGGCCGCTCGACATCCTCATCAACAACGCCGCCCAGACCGTGCGCCGCTCCCCCGGCGCCTACTCCCCCCTCGTCGAGGCCGAGCTCGCCCCCCTGCCCGACGGCCCGCTGCCCGAGCTGCAGACCTTCGGGCACACCAACGACGCGCACCCGCGCGCGCTCGAGCGATCCGTCGAGGCGCACCCGATCCTCGCCGCCGCCGCGGCCCGCGCCGACGAGCTGACCGAGCTCGCGATGACGGCGGGCTCCTCGTCGCTCGAGCGGCTCGCCACGGGCACGGCGATCGACGCCGGCGGACTCGTCCCCGACCTCGCGTCGACGAACTCCTGGGTGCAGTCGGTCGACGAGGTCGATCCGCTCGAGCTGCTCGAGGTGCAGCTCGCGAACGAGACGGCGCCGTTCATCCTGATCTCCAAGCTGCGCCCGTCGCTCGCCTCCTCCCCCGCCCGGCGCACCTACGTCGTCAACGTGAGCGCGATGGAGGGCGTCTTCGGACGCGGCTACAAGGGTCCCGGGCACCCGCACACCAACATGGCCAAGGCCGCGGTCAACATGCTCACGCGCACCAGTTCTCGAGAGATGTTCGAGAAGGACCGCATCCTCATGACGAGCGTCGACACCGGCTGGATCACGGACGAGCGCCCGCATCCGACCAAGGTCCGGCTCGCCGAGGAGGGCTTCCACGCGCCGCTCGACCTCGTCGACGGCGCCGCGCGGGTGTACGACCCGATCGTGCGCGGCGAGGCCGGCGAGGACCTCTTCGGCGTGTTCTTGAAGGACTACGCCCCCGGCCAGTGGTGAGGACCCGCCGGAGATCCCCTGGTCGGCGCGGGAACCGGCCATGATGGGCCTGTGACGGCCGCCGAACGGGACTGCGTCATCGCGGGCGGCGGGCCGGCCGGGATGGTGCTCGGGCATCTCCTCGCGCGCGCGGGGCTGCGGGTCACGGTGCTCGAGAAGCACGCCGACTTCCTGCGGGACTTCCGCGGCGACACGATCCATCCCTCGACCCTCACCGTGCTCGGCGAACTCGGGCTGCGCGACAGGTTCCTCGACCTGCCCGTGCACCGGCTGCGGGGCATGGACATCGTCGTCGACGGCGAGCGGATGTCGTTCGTCGACTTCGGCACGCTGCCCTCCCCCGACGACTTCCTCGTCTTCGCCCCGCAGTGGGATCTGCTCGACTTCCTCGCGCGCGAGTCGGCGGCCTTCCCGGGCTTCGAGCTGCGGATGTCGACGGAGGCGACGGGCCTCCTCGTCGAGGACGACGTCGTGCGGGGCGTGCGCGCGACGGGTCTCGACGGCGAGCTCGAGCTGCGGGCGACCCTCACGGTCGCCGCCGACGGCCGCGGCTCCCGCGTGCGCGACGCCGCGGGGCTGCACCCGATCGCCTCGGGCGTGCCGATCGACGTGCTCTGGTTCGACCTGCCGAAGCCGGCCGATCCCCCGCCGCCGACGCTCGGCTATCTCGATGCGACCGGCATGGTGCTCACGATCGACCGCGGCACGCGGTACCAGGGCGGCATGGTCATCCCCAAGGGCGGACACGACGCGCTGCGCGAGGCCGGGCTCGACGCCCTGCAGGACGCGATCGCCGCGATCGCCCCCGTGCTCTCCCCCGTGGTCGGCTCGCTCGTCGACTGGGCGCAGATCAAGCTCCTGTCGGTGCAGCTCGACCGCCTCGACCGCTGGTGGCGGCCCGGGTTCGTCGCGATCGGCGACGCCGCGCACGCGATGTCGCCGGTCGGCGGCGTCGGGGTGAACTACGCGATCCAGGATGCCGTGGCGCTCGCGAACGCTGCCGCGTCCGAGCTCGCCGTCGGGGCGGTGCGCGGCGCGACGCTCGAGCGCGTGCAACGGCGCCGCCTGCGCGCGGTGCGCACGATGCAGCGCCTCCAGCGGATCGTGCACGCCCGGCTCTCCCGCACCTCCCCGCGCGGACGCGCCCTGCCCGCCCCCGTG
>JAEWKY010000063.1 GCA_023457615.1 Actinomycetes bacterium
GGGGCGGGGGGCGCCCGGCGCCTCCCGCTCCGGTGCCGGGGGCTAGACCTCGTCGATCGGCGCCGTGCGGCGGCGGGCGAGGTAGGCCGAGATCGCGGTGACGATCGAGAGGATCGCGAGCACGACCCCCGGATGCCACCAGGCGTAGCCCGTCGCCTCGCCGAAGATCTTCGTGAGCGGCAGCACGAACCCCGTGATGATCGCGGCCAGGCTGTAGGCGACCGAGATCGCCGAGTAGCGGAAGCGCGCGCCGAACAGCTCGCTCATCACGCCGCCGAGGGCCGCCCAGGCCATCGTGGGCAGGATGCCGCCGAGGATCATCATCCCCACGAGCACCGCGAACGACGCCGACTGCAGCAGGAAGTAGATCGGGAACGCGACGACGAGGGTGCCGATCGCGCCGTAGAAGACGACCCTCCACGAGCCGATGCGCTGCGCCCACGCGCCGAAGAGCGGGATGGTGACGAGCTGCAGGAGTCCGCCGATCGTCGTCGCGAGCAGCAGGTCGTTGTACGAGAACCCGAGCGACGTATACCCGTACTCGATCGTGTACGTGTTCATGAGGGAGTACGACCCGATGCCGAGCAGGGCCGTGCCGATCGCGATCGCGAAGGCGGCCGGGCGCCGTCGCAGGGCGGCGAGGAGCGGCACCCGCTCCCGCTTCTCCTGCTGGACGAGGCCGGTGAAGACGGGCGACTCGGTGATCGTCACGCGGAGGTAGAGCGACACCGCGAGGAAGACGAACGCCGCGAGGAACGGGATGCGCCAGCCCCACTCGAGGAACGCCTCCATGCCGAGCGCGGTCGGCAGGAAGAGGTAGAGCAGTGCGGTGATGATCGAGCCGATCGGCGATCCGAGCTGCGGGATCGCGGCGTAGAACGCGTGACGGCGCTCGCCGGCGTGCTCGGTCGCGATGAGGATGCCGCCGCCCCACTCGCCGCCGAGGGAGAAGCCCTGGATGAGGCGCAGCGTCACGAGCAGCACGGCGCCGATCCAGCCGGCCTGCCCGAAGGTCGGGAGCACGCCGATGAGCCCGGTCGCGACGCCCATGACCGTGATGGTCAGGATGAGGGTCGCGCGCCGCCCGATGCGGTCGCCCAGGTGACCGAACACGATCGCGCCGAGCGGACGCGCGACGAACCCGAGGGCGTTCGCGAGGAAGCCCGCGAGGGTTCCGCCGAAGACTCCGAGCGGCTCGAAGAAGAGGGGGCCGATGAAGATCGCGCTCAGGTAGCTGAAGACGTAGAAGTCGTACGACTCGAGCGAGGTGCCGACGAGCGAGGCCCAGAGGACGCGGCGGGCGGGCTTGCGATCGGCGCTCGACGGCGCCGGGGGTGCTGTGGTGGTCACGGGCTTCTTCCGGTAGTTTCCAGACTGAGTACGGATATCTCGGTGGCGACGACAGCATAGGGGAGGAACGGCATGCCCGCAGGTCCGGGGCGCCCGCGCGCGTCGTCGCGCCGCACGATCGAGGAGGCGGCGCTCGAGCTCTTCCTCGAGCACGGGTACGGACGCACCTCGATCGACGACATCGCGCGCCGCGCCGGCGTCGGCCGCGCCACCGTCTTCGCCTACGTCGCCGCCAAGTCCGACCTGCTCTGGCTCGACGCCGACGCCGTCCTCGACGACCTCGAGGGGGAGCGCGGGCGGGGAACCGGGCCCGTCGCCGCGCTGCTCGCGACCGCGGCCCGGGTCGGACCCGATCGCGTGCCCCTCGCCGTGGCTCAGGCCGAGCTGCTCGGCGTGCGGGACGAGCTCGCCGCGTCGGCGATGCCGCGCCTGCTGCGGCTCGAGCGCCTGCTCCGCGAGGGCGACGCCTTCGCCGAGCGCGTCGGGGCGTCGTCCCTCGCGGCGGCGTCCGGGGTCGCGTGGGTGGCCTGGGCGTCCGCGGGGATCGGCCGCGAACCCCTCGTCGAGGTCGTGCGTCGGGCCCTCGAGGAAGCGCACTTGTTATAGTGCAAGTCGAATAATAGGATACGAGGGTGATCTTCCGCATCGACCCCGGCTCCGGCATCCCGCTGTTCGATCAGCTGGCCGCCTCGGTGCGCGCCGAGATGGCACGCGGCGCCCTCGCGCCCGGCGACCGGCTCCCCGCCGCGCGGGAGGTCGCCGCCTCGCTCGACGTCAACATCCACACCGTCCTGCACGCCTACCAGGGGCTCCGCGACGAAGGGCTCGTCGACCTCCGGCGCGGCCGCGGGGCCGTCGTCACGGAGTCGGCGCGGCTCGCGGCCGAGCTCACCGACGCCGTCCGCTCGCTCGTCGTCGAAGCCCGTCGGCTCGGCGTCTCGTCGTCCACCCTCACCGCCCTCATCACCCAGGAGTACCGCTCATGAGCCGTCCATCCGCCCTCACCGTCGCCGTCGTCGTGCCCGCCGCCCTCACCGTGGTCGGGGTCGTGGTCGCGGCGCTCCTCGCCCCGGGCGCCGCCGACCCCGTCGCGACCCACTGGGGACCGTCGGGAGAGGCCGACGCATTCGCCCGGCCCGGGGATGTCGTCCTCGCGACGGCGATCGTCGGCCTGGGGCTCACGCTGCTGTTCGGAGTCCTCCTGCTCGCCGCGGGAACGCCGAGGAGCCGCGCCGCCCGATCCGCGAAGGTCGTCGCGGCCCTCTCGTCGTCGGTCACGGCGCTCGTCGCCGCCCTCGGGATCTGGACGCTCGCCGCGCAGCCCGCGGGAGCCCCCGCGCCGTCGATCGGCGTCGGACTCGGGATCGGGC
>JAEWKY010000064.1 GCA_023457615.1 Actinomycetes bacterium
CCAGCGCGCCGAGGAGGCCGAGGGTCACCCCGTCGAGGTGCGGGTGCCCCCGTGCGGCGCCGTGCAGGCGGTGCCCGGGCCGCGCCACACCCGCGGCACGCCGCCCAACGTCATCGAGCTCGACGCCGCGACGTGGATCGCGGTCGCGACCGGCGCCCTCGCCTGGGAGGCCGCCGTCGCCGACCTGCGCGTCACGGCATCCGGGCAGCGCGCGACGCTCGCGGAGCACCTGCCCCTGCGGTGGGAGTGACGCGGCGGGTGAGCCGCGCAGCCGTCGCGTGCCGGTGACCGGATGCCGGACACGCCGGTGACGCGCCGCCCGCGATCCGCACCGTCACCGGAACGCGACACGACGACCCCGCGAGGTCGCGACTGGGAGACAATGGGGGAGTGAGCGAGTCCGAGGTCAGCATCCGTCGTGCCCCGCGCATCGGCGTGTTCCTCGTGTTCGGCGCGATGCTCGGAGCGCTCGTCACGCTCATCCTGACGAGCCTCTTCGAGCCCGACGAGAACGTCGGCTTCGCGGCGTCGTTCGCCTACTTCTGCCTCTACGGCATCCCGGCCGGGGTCGCCCTCGGGGCCGCCGTCGCGCTGCTGCTCGACGGGGTCTCCCGCCGACGCGCCCGCACGGTGACGGTCGCGCACGACGACGTCACCGAGGCGGAGTAGCCGCTACGACGCCTGGTTCGACTCCACCCAGGCGAGGTACTCGTCGGTGACCGTCCCCGTCACGTACTCCCCGGTGAAGCACGACATCTCGAGCCCCTGGATGTCGCTGCCCTCGAGGATGGCCGCCTGCATGTCGGCGACCTCCTGGTAGATGAGGTAGTCGGCGCCCAGGGCGGTCGCGATGTCGGGGATCTTCTTGCCCGCGGCGATGAGCTCGGCGCGCGACGGCATGTTGATGCCGTAGACGTGCGGATGCCGCACGGGCGGCGCCGCGGACGTGAACGTCACCGAGTTCGCGCCGGCCTGGCGCGCCATGTCGACGATCTCCTTCGACGTCGTGCCGCGCACGATCGAGTCGTCGACGATGAGCACGTTCTTGCCCTTGAACTCGGAGCTCATCGCGTTGAGCTTCTGCTTGACGCTGCGGGAGCGCTGCTCCTGCCCGGGCATGATGAACGTGCGCCCGACGTAGCGGTTCTTATAGAAGCCCTCGCGGTACTCGATGCCGAGCTTCTGGGCGACCTGCATCGCGGCGGGACGCGAGCTGTCGGGGATCGGCATGACGACGTCGATCGCCCCCGACGGCGTGTACTCGGCGATCGTGTCGGCGAGGCGGTCGCCGAGGCGGAGCCGCGCCTCGTAGACCGAGATGCCGTTCATCACCGAGTCGGGACGCGCGAGGTAGACGTACTCGAACGAGCACGGGATGAGCACGGGGTTCTTCGCGCACTGACGGCTGAACATCTCGCCGTCGCGCGAGATGAAGATCGCCTCGCCGGGGGCGACGTCGCGCACGAGCTCGTAGCCCGCGGCCTCGAGGGCGAGCGACTCGCTCGCGACGATCCACTCGTTGCCGACGAGACCCGAGGGGCGCTTGCCGAGCACGAGGGGGCGGATGCCGAAGGGGTCGCGCACGGCGAGCAGGCCGTGGCCGGCGATGAGGGCGATCGCGGCGTACGAGCCCTCGACGCGCTCGTGCAGCCGCTCGATCGCGTCGAAGACCTGGTCGGGATCGAGCGACGAGCCGCGCACCTGCTGCTGCAGCTCGTGGGCGAGCACGTTGACGAGGAGCTCGGTGTCGGAGCTCGTGTTGAGGTGGCGACGGTCGACGTCGAACAGCTCGCGCGTGAGCTCCCGGGTGTTCGTGAGGTTGCCGTTGTGCACGAGCACGATGCCGTACGGGGCGTTCACGTAGAACGGCTGCGCCTCCTGCTCCTTGCTCGCGTCGCCGCGCGTGGCGTAGCGCACGTGCCCGAGGCCCATCGTGCCGAGCAGCCCGCGCATGTCGCGCGTGCGGTACGCCTCGCGCACCTGCCCCTTGGCCTTGAACATGTGGATGATCGAGCCCTCGGCGGTCGCGATGCCGGTCGAGTCCTGCCCGCGGTGCTGGAGGAGGCCGAGCGCGTCGTAGACCTGCTGGTTGACCGGGTTCGACGAGACGATGCCGACGATGCCGCACATGGGGCGAAGGGCTCCCGGAGGTAGAACGCGAGGTACCGGGCAGGTACGTTCCAGTGTCCCACACGTGTCCGGGAGACGCCGGGGTCAGTCGGCGGTGTAGTCCTTCGCCGACATCCGCTCGGGTGTCACGAGGAACGCCGTCATGCCCTCGCGCCGGACGTACGGCTCGCCCGTGTACTTCACGGCGATGCGGTCGACGATCTCCTGCGCCTCGGCGCCGGTGAGCCGCACGTCGGCGCGGCCGCGCACCTCGGCCATGTCGAGCGGCTGCTCGGGGTTCGTGATCGACAGGGCGACCCGCGGGTCGCGCCGGAGATTCTCGTCCTTGCGCGAGTCCTCCTCCATGAAGACCGCGAGCCGTTCGCCCTCGACGCCGACCCACACCGGCACCGAGTACGGCGAGCCGTCGGGCTGGAGGGTCGCGAGATGGCACACCGCGTCGCGATCGAAGTAGGCACGGACGTCGTTCCACGAGGACATGACCCCATTCCATCCCGGATCGCCCGGAGATTGTTGCGCCGATCGGTTCAGTGACATACTGTGAACCGCATGGTTCAGCAAGAGGTGCTCGACCGCACGTTCTCCGCCCTGTCCGACGCGACGCGACGCGGCGTGCTCGAACGCCTCGGCGCCGGCCCCGCGACGGTCGGCGAGCTGGCGGAGGCGGCATCCATGACCGTCACCGGGATGGCCAAGCACGTGCACGTGCTCGAGAGCGTCGGCCTCGTGTCGACCGAGAAGGTCGGCCGCACCCGACGGTGCGTGCTCGGCACGGAGCGACTGGACGAGGCGATGGCGTGGATCACGTTCTACCAGCGGCTGTGGGAGCGCAAGCTCGACGGCCTCGACCTGTACTTCACCCTGCAGAAAGGCACGAGACCATGACCGACACCGAGACCCTCCACCTCGTCATCGAGCGCGTGCTGCCCGCGACTCCCGAGGAGGTGTTCGACGCCTACACCGACGCCGAGAAGCAGAGGATCTGGTTCACGATCCTCGACGAGAAGCCCGGGGTCGTCGAGATCGAGGTCGACCTGCGCGTCGGCGGTACGCAGACCGCGGTGTGGGGTCCGTCGCCGGACGTGCTCTTCCGCGAGACGCAGACCTTCCTCGAGATCGACCGCCCGCACCGCCTCGTCACGTCGTCGACGGGGAGCGACCCGAGCGGGATGGAGATGACGACGCGCATCGAGATCGACTTCCTGCCGGAGGGCGACGACGCGACGCGCATGATCATCCGCCAGTCGGGCTTCCCGGTGCCCGAGATGCGCGACTTCTTCGCGTCCGACGTCTGGCAGGGCGCGCTCGCGCGCATCGAGGCGTACCTCGTGCGCGGCCGCTGACTCACGCGGGCGACGCGGCGAGCCGCTCGACGATCGGCTCGAGCGCGAGGGCGTACGACGACGTGTCGACCCGCAGCAGCTCGTCGACGGCGATCGCGTTCTCGCCGATCCACCAGATGCCGGCGGCGGTGAGGGGGAGCACCTCGATCCTCAGCCGGAAGGGGCGCGCGGTGCGGCCGTTGCGCTGCTCCCACTCGCCGACGACGTGCGTGAGGGTGAGATCGCGACGCTCGTGAGCGGATGCTGCGTGGGCGTCGTGGGCCACCTCGGCCCACGTGCGGGCGTCGTCGAGGTGGCGCCGGAGCGCCCGGTCGCCGACGTCGGCGAAGTCGGCGGGCGGGCCGGCGACGCGTCCCTCGTCGGGATCGAGGATGGCGATCCACCACCGTTGCCACCACCAGTTGGTGCGGTCGTCGGCGGGACCCGGATCCGGGAGCCCGGTGCCGAGCAGCCGCGGCAGTCCCGAGGGATCGGCCACCCCGAGGGCGTCGCGCACGTAGAGACCCACGAGGATCTCGCGCGACGCGTTCTCGCGCGCCTCCCAGCTGCCGAGCGCGTGCATCCCTCCACGCTACGCCGCCGGTAGCCTGAGGTCGTGGCCACCGCTTCGACCGATCCGTACGCCGCCGCGGGAGTCGACACCCACGCGGGCGACCTTGCCGTCGAGCTCATGAAGTCCGCGGTCGGCCGCACCCAGGGTCCCGAGGTGCTCGGCGGCGTCGGCGGCTTCGCCGGGCTGTTCGACGTCTCGGCGCTGCGCGACTACCGTCGCCCCCTGCTGGCGACGAGCACGGACGGCGTGGGCACCAAGATCGCGATCGCCCAGGCGCTCGACGTGCACGACACGATCGGGCAGGACCTCGTCGGCATGGTCGTCGACGACATCGTCGTGGTGGGGGCGCGTCCGCTCTTCATGACCGACTACATCGCGTGCGGCAAGGTGGTGCCGGAGCGCATCGCGGCGATCGTCACGGGCATCGCGAACGCCTGCGCCGCGACCGGCACCGCGCTCGTCGGCGGCGAGACCGCCGAGCATCCCGGGCTCATCGCCGACGACGACTACGACGTCGCGGGCGCCGCGGTCGGCGCGGTCGAGGCGGATGCCGTGCTGGGCCCCGAGAGGGTGCGCCACGGCGACGTGGTGATCGCGATCGCCTCGAGCGGTCTGCACAGCAACGGCTTCTCGCTCGTGCGCCACATCCTCTCGCAGCGCGGCGTGACGGTCACCGACGACGCCCCCGAGTTCGGCGGCACGATCGGCACGGCGCTGCTCGAGCCCACGCGCCTCTACACGTCACCTCTGCTGCGCGTGATCGACGAGCTGCCCGGCGCGGTGCACGCCCTCTCGCACGTCACGGGCGGCGGCATCGCGGCGAACCTCGCGCGCGTGCTGCCGACGGGATCGTGGGTCGAGGTCGACCGGTCGACCTGGAGTCCGCAGCCCGTGTTCCGCATCCTCGCCGACTGGGGCGGGCTGTCGCTGGAGAGCACCGAGGGCACCTGGAACCTCGGCGTCGGCTTCCTCGCGGTCGTGAGCCAGGATGCCGCCTCCGCCGTCACGCACGCGCTCACCGGCGCGGGGCTGCCGGCGTGGGTCGTCGGCCGCGTGACGGTCGGCGCGCACGACCTCGACGGCTTCACCCAGGGGGCGAAGGGTGTCGACGGCGGCGCCGTGCGCCTCGTCGGGTCGTTCGCGGGTTGAGCCGACCGCTCAGGCGGTCTTCGACTCCGGCTCGTCCTCGTCGAGCTCGTCGTCGTCCGTGATGTACTCGGACCACTTCTCGAGGTCTTCCTCGAGGCGGGGGTTCCCGCCGAGTTCCTCTTGCAGAGCACCGTAATTCGTATCGGGGCTGAAGTACTTCAGCTCCCGAGCCACCTTGGTGTGCTTCGCCTTCTGACGGCCGCGCCCCATGCGTGACCCCCTCGATCTCAGGTTGCGAAATGGGTGAAAAGACTAACCTTCACCCTACCACGGAGCACCCTCGGCCCGGCCCGACCGGTCGCGCCGGGGCGGGTAACGTTGGAGGGGTGACCGGGCCGGATGTCGACACCTCGGTCGTGGTCGTGGGGGCAGGTCAAGCCGGGCTCTCGGTGGCGTACTACCTCCGCCGACTCGGCCTCGACCCGGGGAACGAGTTCGTGCTGCTCGACCGGGGTCCGGGCACCGGGGGGGCGTGGCAGTTCCGCTGGGAGGCGCTGCGGCTCGGCTACGCCCACAAGGTGCACGACCTGCCCGGCATGGACGAGCTGGGGCTGAGCTTCGACACGGCCGACAAGAGCCTCCCGGCGAAGGACGTCGTCGCCGACTACTACCGCGCCTACGAGGAGCACTTCGGCCTCCAGGTCGTCCGCCCCGCCGAGGTCACGCGCGTGGAGATGACGGCCGAGGGATTCGTGACGACCTTCGAGGGCCCGTACGGCGTGCGGGACGTGTCGAGCCATGTGCTCGTCAACGCGACGGGAACCTGGGGCGCGCCCTTCGTGCCCTACTACCCCGGCATGAACGTCTTCGAGGGGCGTCACCTGCACACCTCCGAGTACCGCGACGCCGAGCAGTTCCGCGACCAGGACGTCGTCGTCGTCGGCGGCGGCACGAGCGCGATCGGGTTCCTCATGGAGCTCGAGGAGGTCGCGAGATCGCTCACCTGGGTGGCGCGGCGTCCGATCGAGTTCCTCGAGGGCGAGAACCTCAACATCGAGGGCGGCCAGTCGGCGGTCGCGCTGCAGGACGAGGCCGCGCGGATGGGCAGCGCCCTGCCGAGCATCGTCAGCACGACGGGCGTGCCGCGCAGCCGTCGCATCCAGGCCGCCATCGACCGCGGCCTGCTGCTCGCCCGCCCGATGTTCTCCTCGATCGAGCCCCGCGGCATCCGCTGGTCGAACGGGGCGACCCGGCCGGCCGACGCGATCATCTGGGCGACGGGCTTCCGACCGGAGCTCCGGCACCTCGCGCCGCTCAAGCTGCGCGAGAAGTCGGGCGGCATCACGGTGGGCAAGAACGTGTCGTGGAAGAACCCGCGGCTCTTCTTCGCGGGCTACGGACCGACCGCGTCGACGATCGGCGCGAACCGCGCGGGTCGCGCGATCGCGCGCCAGGTCGTGGCGACGCTCAGCTCGCTCGCCGACGAGCGGCGCGGTCCGCTGCCGGACGAGCGTCCCACGACGATCGCCGACACCGCCGAGGCGCGCTTCCTCGCCGACTGACCGGTCGGCGATCCGGTCGGGTTCCGCGTTCTGCGTCAGCCGGCGTCGGGGAGGCTCGACCAGGTGCCGTAGGCGACCGCCGCCGCCCCGTCGGCATCCCCGGCGGCGCACAGCCGGATGAGCTCGTCGTGCCGCTCGAGCGATCCCTGGGCGTCGGGTTCGGTGAAGCGCAGCCGCTCGGCACGGCGCAGCACGGGCGTGAACTGCTCGAGCACCGCGGCGACCGCCCGGTTGCCGGCCACGGCGACCGGGATGCGGTGCAGCTCGTCGTCCGCGGAGAGCGCGTCGTCGACGTCGCCGGCCTCGAGCGCGCGGCGGAAGCGCGCGGCGGCGGCCCGCATCGCGTCGAGGTGCGCCGGGGTGAGGTGCGGCACCGCGTCGAGCACGGCGAGCCGGTGCATCGCGGCGACGACATCGCGGGCTTCCCGGGTCGCGCGGGCGTCGAGCGAGCTGACGACGGTCGAGCGGCCGGGTCGGGCGACGACGAGCCCTCCCGCGGCCAACCGGAGCAGTGCCTCGCGCACGGGCGTGCGGCTCACGCCGAGCCAGTCGGCGAGCTCGCCGTCGCGCAGCTGCTCGCCGGGGGCGAAGGTGCCGTCGATGAGGGCGTCGCGCAGGCGCCCGTAGACGTCGTCGCGCAGCAGTGTGCGGTCGACGCCGGGGGAGCTCGCGGGGATGGGCACGTCCTCATCCTGCCGCCTTCGGCCTTGACCTCGACCACCGGTCACGCAATATATTGCATATCACGTGCGTTGTCCCTCGAGGACCGACCGGTCCCTCACGGAAGGAACTGCCATGACCACCACGAAGCAGACCGTCGCCCTCGTCCACGGGGCCTACGCCGACTCCTCGAGCTGGAACGGCTCGGTGATCGCGCTCCGCGAGGCGGGGCATCCCGTCGTCGCGATCGCGAACCCGCTCCGCTCGCTCGACGACGACGCCGACTACGTGCGCAGCGTGCTCGAGGGCATCGACGGCCCGATCGTCGTCGCCGGGCACTCCTACGGCGGCCACGTGCTGAGCGCCGCGGCCGACGGCAACCCGGACGTCACCGCGATCGTCTACGTCGCGAGCTTCCAGGCCGAGGTGGGCGAGAGCCTCGTCGACCTCGTGGAGCGCTTCCCCGGCGCGCAGCTCGGCGGCGCGGCGATCCCGTCCGACTACCGCTCGCCCGACGGCCGCACGGCGGTCGAGCTCACGATCGACGCCGCGCGCTTCCCCGAGCTCTTCGCGGGCGACGTCGACCCCGAGGTCGCCCGGCGGATGGCGCTCACGCAGCGTCCGCTCGCGCTCGCCGCGTTCCAGGCGCCCGCGACCCGCGCGGGATGGACGACGATCCCGCACTGGGTGCTCGCCGCCCGTCAGGACCTCGCCATCCCGCTCGAGCTCGCGCGGTGGATGACCGAGCGCTCGGGCGGCCACCTCGTCGAGGTCGACGCGTCGCACGCCGTGACGGTGTCGCAGCCCGGCGCGGTGACGGAGATCATCCTCGAGGCGGCGCGCCGGACCGCGCGGTGAACGCGCCGCGGGGCCGGAGCCGTCAGCCGCGCAGCGCCGTGTGCACGGCGATCGCGGAGGCCGCGCTCCAGCCCTGCGGACGGCACGCCGCCGGATAGGGCACGGGCGACGGCACGTCGTCGGAGCCGTCGCCCGAGTAGAGCTCGGGGACGCGGTAGTCGAACGCCACCGCCGCCCGGAGCAGCCCCTCCGCGAGCTCCGCGGCCTCGGCGGCGAACCCCTCCCGCGCGAGGCCCGTCACGGCGATGGCGGTGTCGTGCGTCCACACCGATCCGACGTGGTAGCCGAGCGGCCAGTAGCCGGTGGCGCCCGTGGACAGGCTGCGCAGCCCGAACCCGCTCGCGAGGGGCGCCGACACGAGGTGCCCCGCCACGAGCCGGGCCTCGTCGGCGGAGAGCAGACCCGTGCCCAGCAGGTGGCCGAGGTTCGACGTGAGGGTGTCGACCGGACGCTTGGCGCCGTCGAGCGCGATCGCCGGGTAACGCCCCTCGGGGGTGTCGATCCAGAACTTGGCGCGGAAGGCCTCCGACACGGTGCGCGCCCACGCCCGCCAGGGGGCCCCGTCGCCGCCCAGCGCGTCGAGCAGTTCGGCGCCGCCGAGCGCGGCCTCGACGGCGTAGGCCTGCACCTCGCACAGCGCGACCGGCCCCGACGCGAGCGTGCCGTCGCGCCACTGCACCGAGTCGCCGGAGTCCTTCCAGCCCTGGTTCGAGAGGCCGTGCCCCGACTCGTCGACGTACTCGAGCAGCCCGTCGCCGTCGCTGTCGCCGTAGTCGCGCATCCAGGCGAGCGCCGCCTCGAGCGCGGGCCGGAACTCGCGCAGCTCGTCGAGCGGATGCCCGGCGCGGTGCAGGTCGGCCAGGAGGCAGATCCAGAGGGCCGTCGCATCCACGGTGCCGTAGTAGCGCGGCGGCAGCACGACGTCCTCGCCCGGGATCGCGAACTCGCCGCGGCGCAGCTCGTGGAGGATCTTGCCCGGCTGCTCAGCGGTCTGCGGATCGACGACGGCGCCCTGCATCGCCGCGAGCGTGCGGAGGGTGCCGATCGGGAGGCGCCCGCCGAGCGGCACGAGCATGCGCGCGACCCAGAGGGAGTCGCGGCCGAAGAGGGTGAAGAACCAGGGGGCGCCCGCCGCGACGAACTCCTCCCCCGGGGTCGTGGTGGTCGCGAGCCGCAGTGAGTCGAGGTCGGCGAGCGAGCGCTCGACCCAGCGGCGCAGCCGGTCGTCGGCGCCGGAGAGGTCGGGCGCGGTCCAGGATGCCGGCGCCGAGGGTGCGACGACGACGGCGCCCTCGTCGTGGGCGGTGATCTCGAACCGGACGTCCGCCGAACCGCGGGCGGGCACCTCGAGCGTCCAGGAGACGCCGATCGTGTGAGCCGAGGCGCGGAGCTCGGCTCCGGGCGCCCGGAGCGCGGCCGCGACGCCGTTCCCGGTCCAGGTCGCGGTGTCGCCGTCGACGGTGACCGCGGGCGTGCCGCCGGCGAGACCCGTCTTGACGAGGTGCATGTCGTCGAGCGCCGCCTCGAGCACGAACTCGATCCGCGCGGACACGGCGTGGCCCAGGCGGGAGACGATCTGGAACGTGTGGCGCGCGCCGTCGGGCCCGACCTCGCGCGTCAGGATGCCGCGCACGTCGGGGTCGGCGCCCTCCGCGTCGAGCCCGCGCAGGAGGCTCACGAAGCGCGTCCGGTCGGCCGAGTCCTGAAGGGTCGCGATGTGCTCGACCGGGCGCGCGTCGACGCGCACCTCGAGCGCGCGGACGATGCGCACGTCGGAGACGTAGACGCCGTCGATCGCGCCCGCGCCCATCGAGCCGTCGGCCCGCGACCACGCCTGCCCGGGCGCGCGCAGGGTCGCGACCGCGTCGTGGAGGAGCGGTTGGAGCGGCGGTGCGGCGGCGGCGGAAGGCATCAGGCACGGACCTTAGCACCCCGCATTTGATCGTTCACAGGGCTGGACTTTCGGTACTTGAACGTTCAAACTGACGGCGCATCCCCCTGTGCGAGACCGAAGGAGGTCGGAACGTGGCGCCACTGCCGACGGTCGACGACGTCGCCCGGCTCGCCCAGGTCTCGCGGCAGACCGTGTCGAACGTGCTCAACAGCCCCGAGGTCGTGCGGCCGGAGACGCGCGAGCGCGTGCAGGCCGCCATCGGCGAGCTCGGCTACCGCCCGCACGCGTCCGCCCGGCGGCTGCGGGCGGGCACCTCCTCGACGATCGGCATCCGCCTCGACCCGGTCGCGAACGGCATCTCGGGATCGATCCTCGACCGCTACCTCCACGCCCTCACCGAGGCCGCCGACGCGCGCGGGATGCGGGTGACCCTCTTCGTGGCCGCCGACGTCGACGACGAGATCCGGCACTTCGAGCGACTGCGCGACGGCGCCGACGTCGACGCGTTCGTGCTCACCTCCACGCAGTACGACGACCCGCGCATCGCCTGGCTCGCGCGCGAGCGCATCCCGTTCGTCGCCTTCGGCCGGCCGTGGGGCGCCGAGACCGTCGACGACCCGGCGCGGCTGTGGGTGGATGTCGACGGGCAGGAGGGTCTGCGCCAGTCCACCCGTCACCTCCTCGGACGCGGCCTCACCCGGGTCGGCTACCTCGGCTGGCCCGCGGGCTCCGGCACGGGCGACGACCGGCGCCGGGGCTGGGAGTCGGCGCTGCAGGAGGCCGGGCTCGCCGCCTCCGACGACCTCGTCACGACCGCCGAGGAGGGCGTCGCCCCCGCCCGGGTCGCGATCGAGAGGCTGCTCGGCGCGGCCGGCCCCGGGACGGGCGCGGCGCCCCTCGAGGGCCTCGTGTGCGCCTCCGACTCCCTCGCGCTCGGCGCCATGATGGCCGTCCGCGAGGCGGGGCTGCCGCACTTCCCCGTCATCGGCTTCGACAACACGCCGGTCGCCTCGGCGGTCGGCCTGTCGAGCGTCGACCAGCGGCTCGGCGACGTCGCCGCCGCGACCCTCGAGCTCCTCATGGGAGCGACCGGACGTCGCGTGCGTCCGCATGGCGAGGCGGCCGAGGGCGACGCCCACCGCCTCATCACCCCCCAGCTTGTCGTGCGCCGGTCGAGTCACCTGGCGCCCGTCGAGGAAGCCGGTGCCGTCGAGTCCGGCGATCACAACGGAGAGAAGGAACAGCAATGAGAAGAAGGATGTTGGCCGGCGCGGCGCTCGCGACCGGTGCGGCCCTCGTGCTCGCCGGATGCGCCGGCGACGGAGGCGGTGACTCGACCCCCGAGAGCCTGCGGGTTCTCATCGGCTCGAGCGGCGACGCGGAGACGAACGCCCTCCAGGCGGCCGCCGACGCGTGGTCGGAGGACAGCGGCATCGAGGTCGAGGTCGTCGCCGCGGCGAACCTCACCGAGGAGCTCGCCACCGGCTTCGCGGGCGACGACCCGCCGGACCTGTTCTACATGTCGTGGGACCAGTTCCAGACCTACGCGGCGAACGGCTACCTCGAGCCCTACGCGGGCGACCTGCCGAACGCGGGGGAGTTCTACCCGAACCTCGTCGACGCCTACACGTACGACGGCGAGTTCGTCTGCGCGCCCAAGGACTTCTCGACCCTCGGCCTGCAGATCAACACGGGCCTGTGGGAGGCCGCCGGGCTCACGGATGCCGACATCCCGACCGACTGGGACGGCCTCACGGCCGTCGCCACCGCGCTCACCCGCGACGGCGTCGTCGGCCTCTCGATGGGCCAGGAGTACGCGCGCATGGGCGTCTTCATGGAGCAGGCGGGCGGCGGCGTGATCGACGGCGACACCATCACGGCGGACAGCCCCGAGAACGTCGAGGGGCTCGAGTACCTCGCGTCGCTCTACGACGCGGGCGCGCTGCGCTTCCCGGCCGAGCTGAGCGCGGGCTGGGGCGGCGAGGCGCTCGGCGCCGGCAAGGCCGCGATGGTCATCGAGGGTCCGTGGATCAAGGGCATCGCGGGCGACTTCCCCGACACCGAGTACCGCACCGTCGAGCTGCCGGCCGGACCCGGCGGCCCGGGCACCTTCACGTTCTCGACCTGCTGGGGCATCCCGGAGGGGTCGGACACCGCCGACGCGGCGACGGACTTCGTCGAGTTCCTGACGAGCGACGAGCAGCAGCTCGCCTTCAGCGACGCCTTCGGGGTCATCCCCTCCACGGAGAGCGCCGCGGCGGTCTACGCGGAGAACTACCCGGAGAACGCGGCGTTCGTCGCGGGCGCCGAGTACGCCGTGACCCCCGCGAGCTTCGCCGGCGCGGCCGCCGTGCTCTCGGAGTTCAACTCGCGGGTCTCGACCTTCGCGGGGGCCGACTTCGGGGCCATCCTCGGCGACTTCCAGTCGCAGCTCGAGGCGGCCTACGACGAGGCCAACGGCTGAGCCGCACCGGCTGACCGTAGGAGAGGGAGCACGGGGAGATCCGATGGCGAGAGGCATCCGCGGTCCTGAGGGCCGCACGGGCTGGCTGTTCACCGCGCCCGCCGTGCTCATCATCGGGGTCTTCCTCGTGCTCCCGATCCTGCTCGCGCTGTTCGTGAGCTTCGGCGACTGGAACGGTCGCGGCTCCCCGCTCGGCAACTCCGAGCTCGTCGGGCTCGACAACTACGACACCGTGCTCGCGGCGGGCGCCGAGGGGAGCCTCTCCGAGCGCGACTTCGGAACCTCGGTGCGCAACAACCTCTACTACGTGATCGCCGTCGTGCCGCTGCAGACCGCGCTCGCCCTCTTCCTCGCGGTGCAGGTCAACCGCCGGATGCTCCGCGGACGCGGCTTCTTCCGCACGGCGTTCTACTTCCCGTCGGTGACGTCGTCGATCGCGATCACGACGATCTTCATCTTCCTGTTCTCCGCCTCCGGCGCCGTGAACGGGGTGCTCCGCTGGCTCGGCGTGAACGGCCCCAACTGGTTCAACGACCCGCGCGGCGTGGGGCACATGATCCTCGGCGCGGCGGGGGTCGACCGCAGCGGCCCGGTGGCCGAGGGCGGGGTGCTCGGCCTCACCTGGTTCGACTGGCTGCAGGGCCCCTCGGTCGCGATGTGCGCGCTCATCATCCTCGCGGTGTTCACGACGTCAGGCACCTTCATGCTGCTCTTCCTCGCGGCGCTGCAGAACATCTCGCAGGAGGTGCAGGAGGCGGCGTCGATCGACGGGGCCGGCCCGATCCGCACCTTCTTCTCGGTGACCCTCCCGCTGCTCAAGCCCACCGTCTTCACGGTGCTCACGCTCGGCCTCATCGGCACCTGGCAGGTGTTCGACCAGGTGTACCTCCTCGGCGGCGGCGACCCGGGCAAGACGACCCTCACGCCCGCCTACCTCGCCTACCAGTCGTCGTTCGAGGACCTCGACTGGGGCGAGGGCACGGCCATCTCGTTCCTGCTCTTCGTCATCATCGTGGCCTTCACGCTCGTGCAGCGCTGGGTGCTGCGCGATCGGGATGCCGGGCGGGCCGGCGTGCGCCGCGAGCGGAAGGCGGTGGCGCGGCTCGAGCG
>JAEWKY010000065.1 GCA_023457615.1 Actinomycetes bacterium
GCGGACGACCCGGGATCGCTCGAGCCCCTCCGGCTCGCGGGGCCGTCGTTCGTCGAGGCGGTGCACGACGGGCGGCGCTCCGCCGCGGCGCTCGCGCGCTTCCTCGGGGTCGACGGCTGACCGGCGCCGCTAGCCGGCGAAGCGCCGCGCGCCGTCCGGGATGATCCGGGCGGGCACCCCGACGAGCACGCTGTACGGCGGGGCGATCGTGCCCTCCTTCACGACGGCGCCGGCGCCGACGATCGAGTGGTCGCCGATGTCGGCGCCCATGAGCACGATCGCGCCGGCCCCGATGTGCACGTTGCGGCCGATGCGGGTGGCCGCGCGGCGCAGCGGCAGGGCGCGGTCGCTCACGCAGCGCTCGACCGTCGAGTGCGAGTAGATCTGCGCCCCCGCTGAGATGTCGCAGCCGTGCCCGATCGTGAGACCCCCGCTGCCGTCGACGACCGTGAACGCGCCGATCCACACGTCGTCGCCGATCTCCGGATCGCCGAGGATCCAGGCGTGCGGATTGAACCGGTTCGGGGGCAGGTGATGGAGCTCCTCGAAGTCCTCCGCGAGCGACATGGTGGGAGTCTCCCACGAGAACCGGCGGCTAGGATGCTCGGGTGAGTCTGCGCGATCGTTCCGTGCTGGTGACCGGCGGCGCCGGTTTCATCGGCAGCCATCTCGTCGACCGCCTCATCACCGAGTCGCCGCGCAAGATCGTGGTCGTCGACAACTTCTTCCTCGGCAACGAGTCGAACCTCGACGACGCCCGCGCCGCCTACCCCGACCTCGAGGTGCTGCGCCTCGACGCGTCCGACCTCGCCGCGATGCAGGACGTCGTCGCGACCCATGGGATCGAGACGGTGTTCGACCTCGCGGTCGTGCCGCTCCCCACCTCGCTCGACTACCCGCACTGGACGATGCTCACCAACATCGGCATCACCGCGACCTTCTGCGAGATCGCCCGCCGCGGCCTCATCGAGCGCCTCGTGCACATGTCGAGCTCGGAGGCCTACGGCTCGGGGCGTTACGTGCCGATGGACGAGGCGCACCCCGACGACGCCATCACGCCGTACGCGGCGGCCAAGGCGGCCGAGGACCACATCATCCGGTCGTACGTGCAGACCTTCGGCATCGACGCGACCGTCGTGCGCCCCTTCAACAACTACGGGCCCCGGCAGAACCCCGGCTCGTACGCGGGCATCATCCCGATCGTCGTGCAGCGCGTCGAGCGCGGCCTGCCGATCGAGATCCACGGCGACGGCGACCAGACGCGCGACTTCACGTTCGTGCGCGACACCGCCGACCTCACCGTGACCATCCACGAGACGCCCGAGGCGCGCGGCGAGGAGATCAACGTGGCGACGGGCGTCGGCACCTCGATCAACCACCTCGTGGCCCGCATGCTCGAGATCCTGGGGGTGCCCGATCACCCCGTCGTGCACACGCCCGAGCGTCCGGGCGACGTGCGACGTCACCAGGCCGACGCGAGCAAGCTCGTCGGGCTCGTCGGGCGTCAGCCGTCGGTGCTGAGCGAGGACGCGCTCGCCGAGACCATCGAGTGGTACCGGAAGCACTTCGCGTCATGACGATGCGGCTCAACGTCCCGCTCCTGGGGCGCGAGGAGGCCGACGCGGTCGCGGCGGTGCTCGCGACGGGCTACCTCACGCAGGGCGCCCAGGCGAAGGAGCTCGAGCGGCGCATCGCAGAGCTCGTCGGGGTGCCGCACGGCTTCGCGACGAGCTCGGCGACGACGGGCCTCCACCTCGCGCTCGTCGCCCTCGGGGTCGGCCCCGGCGACGAGGTCGTCATCCCCGACTTCAGCTTCCCGGCGACGGCCAACGTCATCGTGCAGCAGGGCGCCGTCCCCGTCTTCGTCGACATCCGTCTCGACGACTTCGGTCTCGACCCCGAGCTGCTCGAGGCCGCGATCACGCCGCGCACGCGCGCGATCATGCCCGTGCACGCCTTCGGGCTCGTGGCCGACATGGACCCGATCCTGGCGATCGCCGAGCGCCACGGCCTGCCCGTCGTCGAGGACGCCGCGTGCGCGCTGGGCGCCGAGTACCACGGGCGCCAGGCCGGCGCGCTCGGCACCCTGGGCGTGTTCTCCTTCCATCCGCGCAAGGTCATCACGACCGGCGAGGGCGGCATGGTGATGACCTCCGACGACCGGCTCGCCGAAGAGCTGCAGGTGCTGCGCTCGCACGGCGCCGTGCGCGGCTCGCACTACATGAGCTTCGTCTCCGCGGGGTTCAACTACCGGCTCTCCGACGTGCACGCGGCGATCGGCGTCGCGCAGATGGATCGCATCGACACCATCCTCTCGGGGCGCCGCGAGCTCGCCGCGGTCTACGCCGAGCTCCTCGCGGGGTTCGCCGGCGCGACCGCGCCCGTCACGCCCGAGGGCCGCACGCACACCTACCAGTCGTACGTCGTGACGCTCGACGACGACCTCGATCGCGATCGCGTCATCGACGGGATGCGCGAGCGCGGCATCGAGGTGACGCTCGGCACGTACGGGATGCACCTCCAGCCGTACTTCCGCGAGCGGTTCGGCATCGACGACGCCCAGCTGCCGAACGCGACGCGCGCGCACCGCAGCGGTCTCACGATCCCGCTCTACGCGGGGCTCGAGCGCGGCGATCTCGAGCGGGTCGTGGGCGCGCTCGGCGAGTGCGTCGAGGAGCAGCGCGGCCGATGACGACGACGCCGGCGATCACGATCATCGACTACGGCGTCGGCAATGTCGCCTCGGTCGCCAACATGCTCAAGAAGGCCGGCTTCGCGTCGCGGCTGAGCGGCGACCCCGACGAGGTCGCGGCGAGCCCGAAGCTCATCCTCCCCGGCGTCGGCGCCTTCGATCGCGCCGCCGGCATCCTGCGCGAGACCGGGCTCAAGGACGCCGTGCTCGCCGCCGCCCAGCGCGGCGCCGCGGTGCTCGGCGTGTGCCTGGGCATGCAGCTCCTGCTCGACGGCAGCGACGAGGGGGCGAGCACGGAGGCCGGCATCGGCCTCGTGCCCGGGCGCGTGCGGCGCTTCCCGGTCGAGGTCGAGCGCGCCGGGCTCAAGGTGCCGCACATGGGCTGGAACACGATCACCCGCGTCGGCGGCGGCGACGTGCTGCCGACCTTCCGCGACGGCGACAGGTTCTACTTCGTGCACTCGTACTACGCCGACCCCGTCGACCCGGCGCACCGGCTGGCGGTCTCGCGGCACGGCATCGAGTTCACCTCGATGGTGCGGCGCGACAACGTCGTGGGGGCGCAGTTCCACCCCGAGAAGAGCCACCGCACCGGGATGGCGCTGCTCACCGACTTCGCGAGGCAGCCATGACGCTCTCGATCGAGCCCCGCGCGGGACTGCAGACGCGCGTCATCCCCGCGCTGCTGCTCGACGGCGACAGGTTCGTCAAGACGATCCGCTTCGGCGACCCCGTGTACGTCGGCGACCCCGTCAACGTCCTGAGCATCTTCAACGACTTCGAGGTCGACGAGATCGCCCTCCTCGACATCGGCGCGGCGGCGCGGCGCACGCCGATCCAGACGGAGTTCCTCACGCGGCTCACCTCGGAGGCCTTCGTGCCGCTCGCCTACGGCGGGCGCGTGACGACCCTCGCCGAGGCCGAGGAGCTCGTGCGGCTCGGCGTGGAGAAGGTCATCGTCAACACCGCCCTCGTCGAGTCGCCCGACGAGGTGCGGCGCATGGTCGACGTGCTCGGCGCCCAGGCCGTCGTCGGCTCCGTCGACGCCCGCGCCGACGGCACGGGCTACCGCGTCTTCACCCGGTCGGCCTCGGTCGACACGGGACTCGACATCGACGGCTGGCTGTCGCTCGCGCGCGACGTGGGCGTCGGCGAGGTGCTCGTCACGTCGATCGACCGCGAGGGCACCCGGGTCGGTCTCGACCTCCACCTCACGAAGCACGTCGTCGACGCGCTCGACGTGCCCGTCATCGCCCACGGCGGGTCCGGCTCGCGCGCTCAGCTCGCGGAGGCGATCCAGGTCGCGGGTGCCGAGGCGGTCGCCGCGGGCAGCCAGTTCGTCATGCAGGGCAGCCGCGAGAGCATCCTCATCAACTACCCGACCCCGGCGGCCCTCGCCGAGCTCTTCGGCCGCGAGGTCGCGGAGCTCGAGGCCGAGGGCGCGGCGCCCGACGCGCGCTACCTCGTGCCGGGGCGCGACGTCTCCGAGTTCCGGATGTGCGCGCGCTGCATCATCACGTCCGACGTGCCCCGCGCCGCGCTCGAGGACTCCGACGTCTGCTACTACTGCGGCCTGCACGACTCGCTCGACGCGCAGTACCCGATCGGCGCGGAGAGCACGGCCGCGCTCGAGGCGTTCGCCGAGCGGATCAAGCGCGACGCCCAGGCGAACGGCTCGGCGTACGACTGCATCCTCGGGGTGAGCGGCGGCACGGACTCCTCGTTCCTCGCGCACAAGCTCGTCGAGCTCGGCGTGAAGCCGCTCGCGGTGCACTTCGACAACACGTGGAACTCGCCGACGGCGACCGGCAACATCTACGCGGTGCTCGACAAGCTCGGCATCGACCTCGAGACCTACGTCGTCGACAACGCCGAGTACGACGACATCTACCGCTCGTTCATGCTCGCGGGGGTCAAGGACATCGAGGCGCCGACCGACATCGGCTTCATGGGCGTGCTCTACCGCGCCGCCGAGAAGCACAGGATCAAGCACATCGTCGAGGGCCACTCGTTCCGCACCGAGGGCATCTCGCCGATGGGCTGGCTCTACATGGACGGCGGGTACATCAGCGACGTGCACCGCAGGTTCGGGCGCATCCCGACGAGCACCTTCCCCAACATGGCGTTCGGCGACTTCCTGCGCTGGTCGGCCTGGAGCGGCATCGAGCGCACGCGTCCGCTCTACTGGCTCGACTACCAGAAGGAGGATGCGAAGAAGTTCCTCGCGTCGACCTACGGCTGGAAGTGGTACGGCGGGCACCACCTCGAGAACCGGTTCACGGCGTTCTATCACACGTACTTCCTGCCGAAGCGGTGGCGCATCAACTTCCGGCAGATCGAGCTCTCGGCGCTCGTGCGGTCGGGTCAGCTCGACCGCGACGTCGCGATCGAGCAGTTCCTCGCGCCGCGGCAGGGCGACGCCGACATCATCGCCCTCGTCAAGAAGCGCCTCGAGTTCAGCGACGACGAGTTCGAGGCGGTCATGACGCTGCCGGAGCACAGCTACCGGGAGTTCGCGACCTACAAGCGGCGGTTCGAGCGCCTGCGACTGCTGTTCTGGGTGCTCTGGAAGCTCAATCGCGTGCCGCGCAGCTTCTACGAGAAGTTCTGCAAGCGATGAGACGCGCGCTCTCGGCGGTGCTCCACCGGGTGCAGCGCGTGCTCGCCGTCGTGAGCCGGCGCGTGCACCGCGGCCGGGTGCCCCGTCGCCCCGTCTCGTGGGTCGTCGGCACGGTCGAGATCGCCTCGATGGTCGCCCAGTTCGCCCGGGCGGTGCCGGACTCCTACTCCGCGGTGCTCGCGCCGAACCGCTACTACGACTTCGTCTACGACTTCGAGATCCGCCCCGGGCCCGGCGCGCGGCTGCGCTATTGGTTCCTCGCGCCGTGGGAGTTCGGGCGGCTCGCGGCGACCGCGCGGGGCTTCGTCTACGTCGGCGCGAACGGCTTCCTGCTCGACGAGGTCGACGACCGCGACTGGGAGTTCGGGTTCCTGCGCCGCCACGGCATCCCGGTGGTCTGCCTGTTCACGGGGAGCGACATCCGCTCGCCGGTGCTCATGCGCCGCTTCCAGGAGCGCACGGGGCACGAGACGATCGTCACCTACCTCGACCAGGTGTCGCCCGTGCTCGCCTCGCCCGGGTACGACGACCTGCGCCGCCGGATCGCCGTCGTCGCGGACCGCCACGCGTCGCTCGTGTTCACCGCGGCCGTCGACCAGCTCTCCTACCTCGAGCGGCCCACCGAGCCGTTCCCCTACTTCTTCCCGGACGGCGACGTCGTCGAGAGCACGGCCAAGCACGAGGCGCCGGGTCGGCGGATCGTCGTGCACGCGCCGTCGTCGCCGATCATCAAGGGCACCCAGGTCGTGCGGGCGGCGGTGGCCCGGCTGCGGTCCGAGGGCTACGACTTCGAGTACCGCGAGCTCGTCGGGGTGCCCAACTCCGAGGTGCTCGCCGCGCTCCGCGAGGCGCACATCGTGCTCAACGAGTTCTACGCCTTCGTGCCCGGCGTCTTCGGGGTCGAGGCGATGGCGAGCGGCTGCGCGCTGCTGACGAGTGCCGACGAGACGATCGAGACCGACCTGCCGCCGGGGTCGAACTCCGCCTGGGTCGTGACGACGGCGGGGGACGTGCAGGAGAACCTGCGGAGGCTGCTCGACCGGCCGGAGCTCATCGGACCCCAGGCGGCCGCCGGCCTCGACTGGGTGCGCGAGCATGCCACCGTGAGCGCGTCGGGAGCTCGCATCCGGCGCCTCCTCGACGCGCTCGACGGCTGAGCCGCGGCCGGTCCGGCAGCGGGATCGGGCCGCGACTCGCGGGCTCCGGGCGCGGCCTTCGACCGGAGGTCGAATGTTACGCTTCTCGGGTTGCGAACCGCGGGGAGGTGCGATGCGCACGACTCGTCGAGGCATGCTCGCGTCTCTCGTGGCGGCCGCGCTCGCTCTGAGCGCCCTCGTCGCCCCCGTCGCCGCGGAGCCGGCGGACGCGGCTCCCGCCGTCGAGTCCGCGCCTCTCGTCGACTCCGCGCCTCTCGTCGACGCCGCCCCCGAGGCCAAGTTCCTGAGCGGCTCGGAGTTCGATCCGGGCATGATCATCAGCGATCAGCTCTTCTACGACGGCGCCGCGATGACGGCCGCGCAGATCCAGGCGTTCCTCGACGCGAAGATCGGCACCTGCCAGACGAACCGGTGCCTCAACGTCGCGGTGCTGCCCGTCACCGCGCGCGCGGCGTCGTACTCGGCCGACACGGGCGGCCTCGTCTGCACCGCGATCGCCGGCGGCAACCTGCGCGTCTCCGAGCTGATCTACCGCACGCAGGTCGCCTGCGGCATCTCGGCGAAGGTGATCCTCGTCACGCTCCAGAAGGAGCAGGGGCTCGTCACGAGCCGCGCCCCGAGCGACTGGGCGCTGCGCGCCGCGATGGGGATGGGCTGCCCCGACACCGCGCCGTGCTCCGACGCGTTCGCCGGTCTCGCCACCCAGATCATGTCCGGCACCCGGCAGCTCAAGGTCTACAAGGTGGGCGGCTTCGGTCGTCAGCCCGGCAGCCAGTACGTGCAGTACCACCCCAACGCCTCGTGCGGCGGCACGACGCTCAACGTGCGCAACTACGCGACCGCGGCGCTCTACAACTACACGCCGTACCAGCCGAACGCCGCCTCGCTCGCGAACCTCGGCCGCACGGGCGACTCGTGCTCGAGCTACGGCAACCGCAACTTCTGGAGCTACTACCGCACGTGGTTCGGCTCCGTGACGGGCGCCCAGTACATGGTGTCGACGGTCGACGTCGACTACCTCCTGGCGCGCGACGCGCGCGACGAGCTCTGGGCCTACCCGATCGGACCCGGCGGCGGCTGGGGTCTGCGCACGAGCCTCGGCACCGGCTGGGGCGGCGTCACGGACCTCATCGGCGTCGGCGATCTCGACGGGAACGGCTACCGCGACATCGTCGCGCGGGACACCGCGGGGGTGGCCTGGTTCTATCCCGGCGGGGCGGGGCTGGCCTATGCCACGCGACGCCAGCTGCCCGTCGACTGGTCGACCGCGACGCGCGTGCTCTACGGCGGCTACCTCGACGCCGGCACCGACCCGGACATGCTCACCGTCGACGCCAAGGGCGTGCTGTGGTTCTGGGCGGGCGACGGCGAGGGCGGATTCCGCCCCGGGGTGAAGGCGGGCACGGGCTTCGGCGCGTACTCGGTCGTCACCGGAGTCGGGGACTTCACGGGCGACGGCTGCGGCGACCTGCTCGGCATCGCGGCGTCGGGAGCGCTCATGCTCCACGCGGGGACCTGCGCAGGCGGGTTCCGCACGCCCAAGCAGATCGGTCACGGCTTCGCGACCTACACGGGCCTCTACGCCGCCGGCGACTTCACGGGCGACGGCATCGTCGACCTCTGGGGGAAGGACGCGAGCAGCAATCTGCGGCTCTTCCGCGGCACCGGCTCGGGCTCGATCGCGGGCACGAAGATCCACGACCGGGGCTGGGGCGCCATGAAGAACATCGTGGGAGCCGGCATGCGTCCCGCGCGCCCCGCGATCATCACGACCGTGACGAGCACGGCCGACATGCACGCCGGCTACCTGATCGCGCGCGACTCGAGCAACCGGCTCTGGGCCTACCCGGCGAACGCCGCGGGCGCCTGGCGCGACCCCCGGGTGAGCCTCGGGGCAGGCTGGGCCGGGGTGACCGACATCGTCGGCGTCGGCGATCTCGACGGCAACGGCTACCGTGACGTCATCGCCCGCGACACGGCCGGCACGTCGTGGTTCTACCCGGGCACCGGTCGCCTCGACTATCCGACCCGGCGGCAGATCACGGGCCAGTGGAAGTCGGCGCGGCACCTGCTCTACGGCGGCTACTTCAACGGCGACGCCAAGCCGGACATGCTCACCGTCGACGCGGCGGGCAGCCTATGGCTGTGGCCCGGGATGGGCAACGGCGCGTTCGGCGGCAAGAAGCTCGTCGCGAACGGCTTCGGAAGCGTGGCGGCGATCGCGGGGGTCGGCGATCTCGACGGCGACCGGTGCGGCGACGTCGTGTCGCTCACCTCCGCGGGTGCGCTCATGCTGCACAAGGGCGACTGCCTCGGCGGGCTCAAGCCCGCGGTGCAGATCGCCTCGGGCCTGCGCGGCACGAGCGGCATCTACTCGATGGGCGACTTCACTGGCGACCGGATCGCGGACCTGTGGCTCAAGGGCACGGACGGCGCCATCCGCCTCTACAAGGGCACCGGCGGCGGCGGGGGCGTCGAGACGAGCGTCGCCGACTACGGCTGGGGCGGGTTCCTGAACCTCACGGGTGCGGGCATGCGCCCGGGCGCCCCGCTCCCGGTCGCCCCGGCGCCCACGCCGACTCCCACCCCCACGCCGACCCCGACCCCCACCCCGACTCCCGCCCCCACGGGCACGGCCACGCCGGGACCGACCCCCACGCCGACGGGCACGGCGAGCCCCTCGCCGACGCCGACCCCCAGCCCCACCAC
>JAEWKY010000066.1 GCA_023457615.1 Actinomycetes bacterium
CCGAGAAGCAGCGCCTCGTCGCCGGCGTCGCCGCGCAGTACGAGTCCGAGGTCGTCTACCACCAGATCCGCGAGGACCTGGAGGCGCAGGGCGTCATCTTCGTCGACACCGACACCGGCCTGCGGGACTACCCGGAGCTGTTCGAGCAGTACTTCGGCTCCGTCATCCCGCCGGGCGACAACAAGTTCGCGTCGCTGAACACCGCCGTGTGGTCGGGCGGCTCGTTCGTCTACGTGCCGCCGGGCGTGCACGTCGAGATCCCGCTGCAGGCCTACTTCCGGATCAACACCGAGAACATGGGCCAGTTCGAGCGGACGCTGATCATCGCCGACGAGGGCTCGTACGTGCACTACGTCGAGGGCTGCACCGCGCCGATCTACCAGTCGGACTCGCTGCACTCCGCGGTCGTCGAGATCATCGTCAAGAAGAACGCCCGCGTGCGCTACACGACGATCCAGAACTGGTCGAACAACGTCTACAACCTCGTCACCAAGCGCGCGATCGCGCACGAGGGCGCGACGATGGAGTGGATCGACGGCAACATCGGCTCGAAGGTGACGATGAAGTACCCGTCGATCTACCTCGTGGGCGAGCACGCGAAGGGCGAGACCCTCTCGGTCGCGTTCGCCGGCCCGGGCCAGCACCAGGACGCCGGCGCGAAGATGATCCACCTCGCCCCGCACACGACGTCGTCGATCGTCTCGAAGTCGATCGCGCGCGGCGGCGGGCGCGCGGGCTACCGCGGCGAGGTGCGCGTCGCCGAGAACGCCCACCACTCGGCGAACACGGTGCGCTGCGACGCGCTGCTCGTCGACACGATCTCGCGGTCGGACACCTACCCCGCGATCGACATCCGCGTCGACGACGTGCAACTGGGCCACGAGGCCACGGTCTCGCGGGTGTCGGAGGAGCAGCTGTTCTACCTCATGTCCCGCGGCATGCCCGAGGACGAGGCGATGGCGATGATCGTGCGCGGCTTCATCGAGCCGATCGCCCGGGAGCTGCCCATGGAGTACGCGCTCGAGCTCAACAAGCTCATCGAGATGAGCATGGAAGGCAGCGTCGGCTAGTGGCCGCAGGTACGGAGGCCGCGGAGCGGCTGGGAATCGTCGCGCATTCGGACGGCCCGGTCGTCCCCGTGCAGACGCGCTCGGAGCGTCCCAAGTCGGCGCGTCACGACGACTTCCCGAAGGTCGAGGGCTGGGAGGCCGACTGGAAGCTCACGCCGGTCGACAAGATCCGGGATCTCCTCGACGACGCGCTCGACGGCTCGCCGTACCCGATCCAGTACCCCGAGGTCGCCGGTACGACGGTTGAGTGGATCGACCGCTCGGATGCCCGCGTCGGCTCCGCGGGACTGCCCGAGGAGCGCGCGTCGGCGAACGCCTGGAGCACCTTCGAGAAGGCGCTCAGCGTGCGGATCGAGGGGGAGACGGGGACGCTCACGGTGACGCGCGCCGCGCTCGGGTCCGCGCCGCGCGCCGCGCACGTGCACCTCGAGGCCGCACCCGGGTCCCGCGGTCTCGTCGTGCTCGACGGCCGCGGCGAGGCCTCGCTCAGCGAGAACGTCGAGATCGTCGTCGGCTCGGGCGCCGACCTCACGGTCGTGAGCCTGCAGGAGTGGGCCGACGACGCCCGGCACCTCGCGAGCCACTTCGCCCGCCTCGAGAAGGACGCGAGGCTCACCCACATCGTCGTGTCGCTCGGCGGCGCGATCGTGCGCGTGAACCCCTCGGCGCACCTGGCCGCGGAAGGCTCCGACGCCGAGATGTACGGCGTGTACTTCGCGGATGCCGGGCAGCACCTCGAGCAGCGCGTCTACGTGCACCACGACGCTCCGCACACCCGCAGCCGCGTCACCTACAAGGGCGCGCTCAACGGCGAGGGTGCGCGCACGGTCTGGGTCGGCGACGTGCTCATCGGCCGCGACGCGACCGGCACCGACACCTACGAGCAGAACCGCAACCTCGTGCTCTCCGACGGCACTCGGGCGGACAGCATCCCGAACCTCGAGATCGAGACGGGCGACATCGCGGGCGCCGGCCACGCGAGCGCGACCGGCCGCTTCGACGACGAGCACCTCTTCTACCTCCAGGCGCGCGGCATCCCGGAGGCGGAGGCGCGACGCCTCGTCGTGCTGGGCTTCCTCGTCGAGATCGTGCAGCGCATCCCCGAGGCCGCGCTGCAGGAGCGTCTCGTCGCGGCGCTCGTCGCCGAGCTGGAGGGAGCGCGATGAGCACGCGGGTCTGCGCGCTGAGCGACCTCTCGGTGTCGACCGCGAGGAAGGTCGTCGTCGACGGCACGCCGATCGCGGTCGTCATGGACTCGGCGGGCACGGTGCACGCCCTCGGCGACACCTGCACGCACGGCGACATCTCGCTCTCGGAGGGCTTCGTCGAGGACGACACCCTCGAGTGCTGGGCCCACGGCTCGAAGTTCGAGCTCACCACGGGCAAGCCCCTGACCCTCCCGGCCTACGAGCCGGTCCCCGTCTTCGCGGTCGAGATCGTCGACGGCGACATCTACATCGGAGAGAAGATCTCATGACCACGCCCCCGAAGAGCAGCAGCCTCGTCATCCGCGACCTCCAGGTCTCGATCGAGGCCGACGGCGCCCGCAAGCCGATCCTGAAGGGCGTCGACCTCACGATCGAGTCCGGTCAGATCCACGCCGTCATGGGCCCGAACGGCTCCGGCAAGTCGACGCTCGCGTACACGATCGCCGGGCACCCGCGCTACTCCGTCGACGGCGGCTCGATCGAGCTCGACGGCGAGAACGTGCTTGACATGAGCGTCGACGAGCGCGCTCGCGCGGGCCTCTTCCTCGCGATGCAGTACCCGGTCGAGATCCCGGGCGTCACCGTCGCCAACTTCCTGCGCACGGCGAAGACGGCGATCGACGGGGAGGCCCCGGCCATCCGCGCGTGGGGACCGCAGCTCAAGCAGGCGATGACCGACCTCAAGATGGATCCGTCGTTCGCGGCGCGCAACGTCAACGAGGGCTTCTCGGGCGGCGAGAAGAAGCGGCACGAGATCGTGCAGCTCGAGCTGCTCAAGCCGCGGTTCGCGGTGCTCGACGAGACCGACTCCGGACTCGACGTCGACGCGCTCAAGATCGTCTCCGAGGGCGTCAACCGCGCGCACGCGGCGACGGGCCTCGGAGTGCTGCTCATCACGCACTACACGCGCATCCTGCGCTACATCAAGCCCGACTTCGTGCACGTCTTCGTCGACGGCAGGGTCGCCGAGGAGGGCGGCCCCGAGCTCGCCGAGCGCCTCGAGAACGAGGGCTACGACCGCTACGTCACGGCGTAGCCCGCCCCAGGAGCCATCATGCCCAGCGCACTCGCCCCGGAGCTCTTCGACAGAGTCGAAGAGGGCCTCAAGGATGTCATCGACCCCGAGCTCGGCGTCAACATCGTCGACCTGGGACTCATCTACGACCTCACGTGGGACGACGAGAACGACGCGCTCATCATCTCGATGACCCTGACGTCGGCCGGCTGCCCGCTCACCGACGTCATCGAGGAGCAGACGGGCGAGTCGCTCGACGGGATCGTCGAGCGCTTCCGCATCAACTGGGTCTGGATGCCGCCGTGGGGCCCCGAGCGCATCACCGACGACGGCCGCGACATGATGAGGGCGATCGGCTTCAGCATCTGACGCAGCGCCTCCGAGGCCCAGCGCCTCCCGGCGTCGCGCGACGCGTGTCGGGCCGCGGACGACGCCGTCAGCGAAGCCCTGCCCCCAGTTGTGAGGGCACCAGGACGGGGACACGCGGGCGATCCGCGCCGCGGCTAGCCTGATCCCGTGCCGGGGGGAGATCGGACGACAAGTCCTCGAAAGCGCGGCAGGGTCGCGTCGGGGATCCTCACTGCCCAATTGCTGGTCTGCGGGCCGATCCTCGTGGTCGTGCTGGCCGCGGTGCTCGTGCAGCCCGACGTCTACTCCCAGCCCCTGTTCTTCGGCGTCATCGCGTTCTTCTTCGTGCTCACGGCCGTCGCGGCGCTCGTCCCGTGGGACTCGATCGACCGCAACTGGGGCAAGATCCTGCCGTTCGTGAACGTCGCGGGCATCATCCTGCTCCGCGAGCTCGCCCCGCTCACGGGCGTCGGACTCCTCGTCATCGTCCCCATGATCTGGATCGCGCGCACCTTCGGTCGCGTGCTGACGATCGCCGGAGCCGCGGGCACGATCCTCGCGATGTGGGGGCTGCGGCTGCTGCGTCCCACGCCGATCAACCAGACCGACTTCATCAGCTTCGTCGTCGTGCCCGTGCTCGTCGCGTTCGTCGCGGGCGCCGTCTACATGGGCTCGCGGCGGGCGCGCGCCCAGTCGGCGCTGCTGCGTCAGCACTCGGCCCTCGTCCAGACCGCCCTCGCGAAGGCGAGCCGGCAGGAGGAGGTGCTGAACGAGCTGCTCAACGCCGTCGACTTCGGCGTGATCGCGTTCGACAAGACCGGGACGGTGACCTTCGTCAACCGCCGCCACCGGCAGTACCTCTCCGACTTCGGCACCGATCCGGATGCCGTCGTGCACGACACTGTGTACCAGGCCGACGGCATCACGCCCTACACGCGCGAGGACCGTCCGCTCACCCGCGCGCTGAGCGGTCAGGCGTTCGACAACCTCATCGTCTGGGTCGGCGAGCCGGGGGAGCGCCGCGCGGCGCACGCCGTGAGCGCCCGCATCCTCCACGATCGCGACGGCGAGTACGACGGCGGCGTCATCGTGCTCACCGACATCACGAAGGAGCTCGAGGCCATCCGGGCCCGCGACGACCTCATCGGCTCGGTGTCGCACGAGCTGCGGTCGCCGCTCACCTCGATCCTCGGCTACCTCGATCTCGCGCGCGACGACGAGCACATGGGCGACGAGACGCGCCGGATGCTCGAGGTCGCGTACAGCAACTCGGAGCGGCTGCTCGTCATCGTGACCGACCTGCTGCGGGCGGCGAGCGACGCCGACAAGCAGCTGGCGATGTCCTTCTCGCCGACCGACGTCGCGCAGATCGCGCGCGACTCCGTCGAGGCCCACCAGGTGATGGCCGACGAGCGCGAGGTCGACCTCGTGCTCGAGGGCGCCGAGACCGCCCTCGCGACCGTCGACCCCATGCGCATGCGGCAGGTGCTCGACAACCTCGTCACCAACGCCATCAAGTACAACCTCGAGTGGGGATCGGTGACCGTCGTCGTGGGCGTCGAGGAGGGCCGCGTGAGCGTCGAGGTGCGCGACACGGGGCAGGGCATCCCCGAGACCGATCTGCCGCGCATCTTCGATCGCTTCTACCGCACCAACTCGGCACGCACGTCGACGACCGTCGGCACCGGCCTCGGCCTCAACATCACGCGCGAGATCATCCAGCGCCACGGCGGCGACCTCACGGTCTCGAGCGAGCTGGGGATCGGCACGACCTTCCGCATCACCGTGCCGACCGAGCGCGACGCCGCCGCGCACGCCGAGCAGGGAGTCGTGGCCGCATGATGCTCGCCCTGCACCTCGAATCGCTCGCCATCGTCAACGCCCTCATCGTTCTCGTCTGCGGCGTGGCGTTCCTGCTCGAGACGATGATCCGCCGCAGCGACGACGTCGGTCGCCTCTGGAGCATGTTCTTCATCGGCATGATCTTCGCGCTCTTCGGGTACATCGTCGGCGCCTCCCAGCCCGACGCGTGGTGGGCCTTCGCCGCCGGCAACGGCGCGTTCGTCGGCTCGCTCGCCCTCGTCTGGGTCGGCGCGCGCCGCGCGAACAAGCGCAGCGGACTCGTCGTCGTCGGGATCGTCGCGGCCCTCGTCGTCGCGGTCGGCGGACTCCTCCACGGCCCCGGTCACGGCTACTGGACGGGCGCCCTCGAGCTCTTCGGCGGCGCCGCCGTCTTCTGCGGCCTCTCGGCGGTCGAGTTCTCGCGGGGCTCGCTCGCGCGGCTCCCGAGCGCGCGCGTGCTGGCGGTGGGCCTCGGGATCATGACGGTCTACTACGTCACGCGGGCGATCGGCTTCGTCGCGCTGGGGCCCGAGCACCCGCTGTGGGAGGCCGTCTACGGCGCCGCGACGTCGACGCTCATCGAGACGGCGCTCACGGCACTCGGCGCGATGACCCTCTCGTCGATCCAGGCCGACAGGTTCCGCAACGGCTCGGCGCACGCCGCCGAGTACGGCACGAGCGTGAGCATCGACGGCATCCTCAACGCCGCGAGCTTCCGCTCCCAGGCCGAGTCGTGGCTCGTGCGCTCGATCCGCAGCCGCACGACCCTCGTGCTCCTGGTCATCGAGCTCGCCGACCTCTCCGAGGTCAACACGGCGTTCGGGCGGGCGGCGGGCGACGGCGCGATCCGGCTCACGGGGCGGCTCGTGCTCACGCACGCTCCCACGGCGTCGCTCGTCGGGCACCTCTCCCCACGACGTTTCGCCCTGGTCATGGAGCTCTCGACGGGGGATACGGCCGAGGCGATCGCCGACCGCATCGGCGACGGCGTGCTGAGCACGCCCGTCGACGAGCAGGACAGGTTCCGGGCCTCGACCTTCAAGGGCGTCGCGACGACGCGCACGAGCGGGGCGCGCTACGACGACCTCTATCGCGCCGCGCTCGAGGCCGTGGCGGTCGACAAGGCCACGGCCCGCGCGCTCGCGGAGCAGCCCCAGGATGCGCTCGCGCGGCCTGAGGCAAAGCTGAGCGGAAACTGACGCTCGCTTGTGCGCGCGGTGTGCCCGGTCCCACGAGACTGGGCGGAGCCCAGGGCATCCTGGCGAGTCGGAGAGAGCAGAGAGAACGGGGAGGTGAGCGACATGAGCTACCAGCACATCGATGTCGCACGCATCCCGGATCTCGCGCGTGAGCTCGCGATGGACGTCACGGCGTGCCTGCGCTTCGTCGACGACTTCCTGCACGCGTGGGACACCCGCCGCTCGCGCGTGCTGCACGGCGTCGGCAGCTCGGCCGTCGACGACGCCCTCGCCGCGCTGCTCACGCTCTCGACCTCGAGCGCCATGGTGGGCGCGACGACCCTGAGCGCCGCCGCCCGCCGCCTGCACGCCGAGTCGCGTCAGCTCGGCACGGTGCCGGCCGTGGGCGCCGACCAGCTCGCGCTCATCGGCGCGGCGGCGTGCGAGGAGCTGCGTCACGCCTCGCACGGCTGGCGTGCGTCGCTCGTCGCGTAGCGCTCCCGTCCCGCGGGCGACCGCCGCGTCGGCACCTCGAGTCGGCACCTCGAGTCGGCACCTCGAGTCGGCACCCCTCGCCGAGCGACTCGCGTCCGGCGTCAGGAGACCGCGGTCGTCAGGAGACGATGCCGTCCGGCCCCGTCATGCGGTAGCCGACACCACGCACCGTCTCGATCCACCGCGGCGTCACGGAGTTCTCGCCGATCTTCTTGCGGAGGTTGCCCATGTGCACCTCGATGCCGCGCTTGTCCGCGTCGGACACGAAGTTGCTCGTGACGTAGGCCTCGTTGCGCAGGAGGATCGCGAGGTCGGCCTTCGTGCGCACCCGCCGACCGGACTGCATGAGCGCCGCCAGCAGGTCGAACTCGCTGCGCGTGAGGGCGATCTCCTGGCCGTCCGCGACGGCGAGCCGGGTGCCGAGATCGATCACCAGCCCGAGGTGCTCGAGCCGCTCGCCCGGGAGGCTCCCGGGCGC
>JAEWKY010000067.1 GCA_023457615.1 Actinomycetes bacterium
AGGCGGCCGTGCTGGCGCCGCGGGTCGGCGAGGAGTTCGACGCCGTGGCGATCGGCGAGACGGCACTGCAGCTCGCCGACCCCGCCGTCGAGGCGCCGTGCGCCGGCCCGCTCGTGCCCGGGTCGGCCCTCCGCGTGCGGCTCGAGGCGGCGGAGATCGCCACCGGCACCGTGCGCTTCCGCGAGGTCTGAGTCAGACTTCTCGCATGCCGGAACTGCCCGAGGTGCACGCGCTCGTCGCCGACCTGCGCGGACGGCTCGTCGGCCGGAGGATCGCGCGCCTCGACATCGTCGCCTTCGCGGCGCTCAAGACCTACGACCCGCCCGTGTCGGCGCTCGAGGGGTCGACGGTGGCCGCGGTCGACCGGCACGGCAAGTTCCTCGACATCACGGCGACGACCTCCGGCGACGCGGAGCTGCACCTCGTCGTGCACCTCGCCCGCGCGGGCTGGCTGCGCTGGCGGGAGAAGACCCCGCTCGCCACCGTGAAGCGCGGCGCCGGACCGATCGCGGCGCGGCTCGTGCTCGACGACGGCTCGGGCTTCGACCTCACCGAGGCGGGCACGAAGAAGTCGCTCGCGATCCACGTGACGCGCGACCCGCAGTCCGTGGAGCGCGTCGCGACGCTCGGACCCGATCCCCTCGCCGAGTCCTTCACCGAGGCGGTCTTCGCCGGCATCCTGGCCGCCGCCGGCCGCGCGCAGATCAAGGGCGTGCTGCGCGACCAGCGACTGATCGCGGGCATCGGCAACGCCTACTCCGACGAGATCCTGCACGTCGCGAAGATGTCGCCGTTCAAGCCGGCGTCGATGGAGGCCGCCGACGTGCACGTGCTCTACGAGGCCGTGCAGACCACGCTGCGGGAGGCCGTCGCCCGCTCCGAGGGACTCGCGGCGTCGGAGCTCAAGGGCGAGAAGAAGTCGAACCTGCGCGTGCACGGCCGCTTCGGGCAGCCCTGCCCCGTGTGCGGCGACACCGTGAAGCAGGTCGTCTACGCGGACTCGACCTTCCAGTACTGCCCGACCTGCCAGACGGGCGGCAAGCCGCTCGCCGACCGCGTGCTCAGCCGCCTGCTGAAGTAAGGCTCGGGCCCCGCGCTCAGCCCGCGGAGGCGACGATCGCGCGGTCGATGCCCACCATGAGCAGCTCGAGCACGAAGTCGAACTCGGCGCGATGGTCGTGCCGGGCCTCGGCGAGCGTCACGGCGAGGTTCGGGTACGACTCGGCGCCGGCCGGCAGGTGGTCGAGATCGTGGCCTCCGCGTGCCGAGCGGAGCGCGAGCTCCTGCAGCGTGAACGCGAACACGTGCACCTCGACGGCGTGCAGCGTGTCGTGGGCGAGCTGGGGCGAGCATCCCGCCGAGAGCAGCGTGCCGAGGATGCCGTCGGCGAATCTCAGCCGCGCCGGACCCATCGCCGGCCGGCTCGTCGCGAGCGCGGCGACCCAGGGATGCGCGACGAGCACGGTGTGCGCCCCGCGCACCTGGTCGCCCAGGCGGTCGCGCCAGTCGCCGCCGATCGAGGGCACCGGGAATGCCGCGACCACCTCGTCGACCATGCCGTCGAGCAGGTCGTCCTTGGCCGCGACGTGGCGGTAGAGCGACATCGCCTCGACCCCGAGCACCTCGCCGACCCTCCGCATGCTCACGGCGTCGAGACCCTCGGCGTCGGCGATCGCGACCCCCGCGCTCAGCACGCGCGCCCTCGTGAGCGGTTCGCGATCGGCCCTCGCCATGCGCGGAGCTTACACCCGAACCTTACGCGGTAAGCGGCGCGAGCAGCTCGAGTGTGCGCTCGCGTCCGAGCGTCCGATCAGCGGGCTCCTCCGCGCGCGACCCGGCGCCCGGCGAGACCATGACCTCGTCGACGCCGAAGCCCCGCGCGAGCGCCGCGATCCTCTCCCGCGCGGGCTCGGCGGCATCCACGATCCACGTCTGCAGCATGCCGTCAACCGCGTGGCGCGTCGCCGCATCCTGCTCCTCGAGGGCGGCGTCCTCGACCGTGTCGATCGCTCGGAGCGGCTTGCCGGTGCGGAGCCGGGAAAAGTTGAGGAGAGCCGGCAGCGCGCGGGCGGCGGCCTCCTCGGCGGTGTCGGCGACGATCGCGTTGACGGTGAGGAACGTGCGCGGGGCGTCGAGCCGCTCGCTCGGTGCGAACTCGCGGCGGTAGATGTCGAGGGCGCGCTCGGTGCCCTGGCCCGAGAAGTGGTGGGCGAACACGTACGGCAGCCCGAGCTTCGCCGCGAGGTGCGCCGAGTAGTCGCTCGAGCCGAGCAGCCACAGCTGCGGGATGCCGGCCGCGGCCGGGGTGGCCTTCACCTCGTAGTCGCGCAGACCGTCGGCGGTGCGGAGCGTGAGCTGCGCCCCGTCGCCGGCGAGGGCGCCGATGTCGCGGATGTTCTCCTCGAAGCGGTCGACGTCGCTCGTCGGGCCGCTCGAGCGCAGCAGATGCGTGATGACGGGATCCGAGCCCGGCGCGCGGCCCAGGCCGAGGTCGATGCGCCCCGGCGCGAACGCCTCGAGCGTCGCGAACTGCTCGGCGACCGTGAACGGCGCGTGGTTGGGCAGCATGACCCCGCCCGAGCCGACGCGGATGCGCTCCGTGCGGGCCGCGACGGCCGCGATGAGCACGGGCGGCGACGTCGAGGCGACCGCCGGCATGTTGTGATGCTCGGCGAACCAGTAGCGCTCGAAGCCCAGCCGGTCCGCGGTCTGCGCCAGGGCGACGGAGGCCGCCACGGCCTGCGCGGAGGTCTGCCCCGCACGCACGGGGACGAGGTCGAGGACGGAGAGCTTGAGTGACATCCCTCCGGTCAACGCACGGACGCCCCCGGGGATTCCGTCAGCGCACGAAGCGGGCGATGACGACGGGGTGACCGTGGAGCGGATGCTCGGCGCGCTCCCCGTCGGCGACGAAGCCGTTGCGGGTGTAGAAGGCGTGGGCCCGCGGATTGTCGGCCGCCATCCAGAGGAACGCCGGCCGGTCGCCGATCGTCGCGTCGAGCAGCGCCTGCCCCGCGCCCGAGCCGTACTCCGACGCGAGCACGTAGATGCCCTCGAGCTCGAGCTCCCGCGGCGGCGCCTCGCCGCGGCCCGCGCTCGCGGAGCTCCAGCCGACCACCTCGCCGTCGCGTTCCGCGACCCGCACCGCGGTGACGTCGTCCGCGACGAGCTCCGCCCAGCGCTCCGCCCGCGCGGGCTCGGCCTCGGTCAGGTCGTCGAGGGCTCCCGGCGGCACGAGGTGCGCGTACGCCTCCTGCCAGGCCCGGAGGTGCACGCGCGCGATGGCCGGCGCATCCGCCACGACCGCGGGGCGCACGACGAGCGGCATGTCAGTGCTCGTCGTCCTCGTCGTCCTCGTCGTCGTCGTCGTCTTCGTCGTCTTCGTCGTCTTCGAGGTCGCGGGGCTTCACGTAGGGGTCCTCGTCGCCCGCGTACGTCGCGTTCGCGGCGGCCGCGCGCGCCTCGTTGTCGCGCTCCGAGGCCTCGCGCAGCAGCGCCTCGATCGACGCCGCGTTCTCGGGGATCGCGTCGGCGATGAACTCGAGCGACGGCGTGAGCCGGGTGTTGAGGTTCCTGCCCACCTCGGTGCGCAGCATCCCGGTCGCGGCCTTGAGCCCCGCGGCCGTGTCGGCGCGCTCCTCGTCGGTGCCGTACACCGTGTAGAACACGCTCGCGTGCTGCAGGTCGCCCGTGACGCGCACGTCGGTGATCGTGACGAAGCCGACGCGCGGATCGCGCAGGCCCTTCTCGAGCCGCTGCGCGATCACCTCCTTGATCCTGTCCGCGACCTTGGCCGCGCGATCACCTTGAGCCATGACTGCCTCCAAGCAAGCCGGGGATGGACACTTCGTCACCCGTCGCCGGCGCGAAACCCGAGCGGGGTCTCCGCCGTCTCTTCCGAGTGGATCGGGGTAGGGGTCCCCGCTCTCTCCACTCGGAAGAGACGGCGGGGACCCCGCGGTGCCGGGGGG
>JAEWKY010000068.1 GCA_023457615.1 Actinomycetes bacterium
CGGCTCATCGGGTCGCGAGCCGCCACAAGGCACGAATCGAGGGGTATGGCGGCTAACGCACGACGAGCAGGTCGCCCACCTGGCACTCGAGGGCGTCGCAGATCGCGGTGAGCGTCGAGAAGCGGATGGCGCGGGCCCGGTCGTTCTTGAGCACCGAGAGGTTCACGAGGCTGACTCCGACGAGCTCCGAGAGCCGGGTGAGGGTCATGCCGCGCTCGGCCAGCAGCTCGTCGAGGCGGCAGTGGATGCGTCCGGCATCCTCGTCGTCGGCGGGTGCCATCTACACGAGCCCTTCCGTGTCGCGCTGCAGTCGCTCGCCCGCCCGGAGGATGCCCGCGAGGAGCGCGAAGGCGAGCGCGAGCCCGAGGAAGGGCGGATCGGGGAGGAACGCGGCGGCGCCGAGCTCCCAGGAGAGCGGCAGCGAGGCGGGATCGATCGACGCGGGATCCCCGGTATCGGGGTAGATCGTTCCCGACCGCACGGCGAGGCTCTCGGCGATCTGGGCGAGCCATGAGCCGACGGCGAGGGTGATCGCGAGCCCCCACACCGTGCGCGACACGGCCGGGACGAACTGGACCTCGGAGCGCACCCGACCGGCGAGCCCGGCGAGGAGGAAGGCGATGACGGACACGGTCGCGGCTCCGAGGAGCACGGCGAGGGCGTGCGCGATCCGCAGCTCCGGGCGCAGGTCGACGAGACCGCTCAGTCCGGGCGGGCCGCCGTCGAGCACCCACAGCACCTTCGGGCCGGCGATCGTCGGGATGGCGTAGGCGAGGCCCGCGGCGGCCGCGAGGACGCCGACCGTCAGAGCGAGCATGCGCAGCCCGCCGAGGGCGGCGCGGCGCGAGGGGGAGGCGGACATCAGACGAGCCCCTCGGTGTCGCGCTGCAGGCGCTGGCCCGCGCGGATGACATAGGCCGCGACGAGCACGACGAACCCGAACGCCCACGACCCGAACTCGAGCTCGAAGGCGGCCTCGTAGGGAGCCCCGAGTTCGCCGCCGGCCATCATCCTGCCGAGCCCGTCGAGACCGCCGGCCAGGATGCCGCCCGTGGACATGAGCGCGCCGGTCGTCAGCACGACGGGGAACAGGTGACGGTCGAACGGCGTCCCGCGCGCGGTCGAGACGAGGAACGCCACGATCGCGACGTAGACGGCCGTCGAGATCACGACCCCGAGCGCCGAGGCGACCACGAGGAGGGTGCGCGGCCCGTCGCTGAGGGCGTCCGAGGCGACGGTGGCCGAGGTCACGACCCCGAGGTTGCCGACGACGTCGCCGGTGGCGAGCAGCTCGACGGCTCCGTCGCCCCGTGCGAGCGCGATCGTGCGCCAGACGCCCTCGGCGAGGGTGAGCAGGCCGAGCACCCCGGTCATGCCGGCGATGATCGCGAACGCCGTGCGGTCGGCCCGGTCGGCCACCACGTGGGTCGGGGCGCGCATCAGACCAGTCCCTCGGCGTCGCGCTGGAGCCTGTGACCGATCGCGAACGACAGGGCCGCGACGTCGTGCTTCGGGGGGACCGGGGTGGACGACATCCTGCCGCCTCCTTATCGATAGTCGATGTTATCGATCTACGATAACCACACGCGAGGGGGTGGAGTCAAGCACCTTCTGAGCCGTGAGCGAACACGGGAGTTTTCGGCAGCCCGCGTCGTTACCCTCGGATGTATCGACGCCTCCCGACCGGCGTCCGCAGGAGTTCATCATGTTCGAGCGCTTCACAGACCGAGCCCGCCGGGTGGTCGTCCTCGCCCAGGAAGAGGCGAAGATGCTCAACCACAACTACATCGGCACCGAGCACATCCTGCTCGGGCTCATCCACGAGGGCGAGGGCGTCGCCGCGAAGGCGCTCGAGTCGCTCGGCATCTCCCTCGACGCCGTGCGCGAGCAGGTGCAGGACATCATCGGCCAGGGTCAGCAGCAGCCGACCGGCCACATCCCCTTCACCCCGCGCGCCAAGAAGGTGCTCGAGCTCTCGCTGCGCGAGGCGCTGCAGCTCGGCCACTCGTACATCGGCACCGAGCACATCCTGCTCGGCCTGATCCGCGAGGGCGAGGGCGTCGCCGCGCAGGTGCTCGTCAAGCTCGGCGCCGACCTCAACCGCGTGCGTCAGCAGGTCATCCAGCTGCTCTCGGGCTACCAGGGCAAGGAGCAGGTCGCGGTCGGCGGCAACGACGCGGCGCCCGACAAGGGCTCGCAGATCCTCGACCAGTTCGGCCGCAACCTCACGCAGGCCGCGCGCGACGGCAAGCTCGACCCCGTCATCGGGCGCGAGAAGGAGATGGAGCGGGTCATGCAGATCCTCTCCCGCCGCTCCAAGAACAACCCCGTGCTGATCGGCGAGCCGGGCGTCGGCAAGACGGCCGTCGTCGAGGGCCTCGCCCAGGCGATCGTGCGCGGCGACGTGCCCGAGACGCTCAAGGACAAGCAGCTCTACACGCTCGACCTCGGCTCGCTCATCGCCGGCTCCCGCTACCGCGGCGACTTCGAGGAGCGCCTCAAGAAGGTCACCAAGGAGATCCGCACGCGCGGCGACATCATCACCTTCATCGACGAGATCCACACGCTCGTCGGCGCGGGCGCCGCCGAGGGCGCGATCGACGCGGCCTCGATCCTCAAGCCGCTCCTCGCCCGCGGCGAGCTGCAGACGATCGGCGCGACGACGCTCGACGAGTACCGCAAGCACTTCGAGAAGGATGCCGCGCTCGAGCGCCGCTTCCAGCCGGTGCAGGTGCACGAGCCGACGATCCCCCACACGATCAACATCCTGAAGGGTCTGCGCGACAAGTACGAGGCCTTCCACAAGGTGTCGATCACCGACGGCGCGATCGTGTCGGCGGCGAACCTCGCCGACCGCTACGTGCAGGACCGCTTCCTGCCCGACAAGGCCATCGACCTGATCGACGAGGCCGGCGCGCGCCTGCGCCTCAGCATCCTGTCGGCGCCCCCGGAGCTGCGCGAGTTCGACGAGAAGATCGCGACCGTGCGCACCGCCAAGGAGACCGCGATCGAGGACCAGGACTTCGAGAAGGCCGCCTCGCTGCGCGACGAGGAGAAGAAGCTGCTCGGCGAGCGGCTGCGCCTCGAGAAGCAGTGGCGCGCGGGCGACGTCGCGGCCTCCGGGACCGTGGACGAGGGCGTGATCGCCGAGGTGCTCGCGAACGCGACCGGCATCCCGGTGTTCAAGCTCACCGAGGAGGAGAGCTCGCGGCTCATCTTCATGGAGAAGGCGCTGCACGAGCGGGTCATCGGTCAGGAGGAGGCCATCTCGGTGCTCGCCAAGACGATCCGCCGCACGCGGGCCGGGCTCAAGGACCCGAAGCGTCCGTCGGGGTCGTTCATCTTCGCCGGCCCCACGGGCGTCGGCAAGACCGAGCTCGCCAAGGCGCTCGCGGAGTTCCTCTTCGACGACGAGAACGCGCTCATCTCCCTCGACATGTCGGAGTACGGCGAGAAGCACACCGTCTCACGGCTGTTCGGCGCCCCTCCCGGGTTCGTCGGCTTCGAGGAGGGCGGCCAGCTCACCGAGAAGGTGCGGCGCAAGCCGTTCAGCGTCGTGCTCTTCGACGAGATCGAGAAGGCGCACCCGGACATCTTCAACTCGCTCCTGCAGATCCTCGAGGAGGGTCGTCTCACCGACGGTCAGGGCCGGGTCGTCGACTTCAAGAACACGGTCATCATCATGACGACCAACCTCGGCACGAAGGACATCACGGGCGGACCCGTCGGCTTCACGATCGAGGGCAACTCGGCGCAGGACTACGCCGCGATGCGCGCGAAGGTGGTCGAGGAGCTCAAGAAGCACTTCAAGCCCGAGTTCCTCAACCGCGTCGACGAGACGATCGTCTTCCCGCAGCTCAACAAGGACGAGCTGCTGCAGATCGTCGGCCTCTTCATCAAGCGGCTCCAGGAGCGTCTGCTCGACCGCGACATGACGATCGAGATCTCCGACGCGGCCAAGTCGCGGCTGATCGACCTCGGCTGGGACCCCTCGATGGGCGCCCGACCGCTGCGTCGCGCGGTGCAGCACGAGATCGAGGACCGGCTGTCGGAGAAGATCCTGCACAGCGAGCTCGAGGCGGGCGACCACGTGCGGGTCGACCTCGTCGACGGCGAGTTCACCTTCGAGACCGGGCGCCAGTCGGGTCGCGACCCGAAGCCCGAGAAGGCCGCCGCGCTCGGGGCGTGAGGTGACGGAGGCACGCTTGGCTCCAGCCAGGTGAGGAGGGACCCATCTCGAGGTGGGTCCCTCCTCGCGTCTCCGGGTCCGAGTGCCGGGTGCGGTACCGGCGCCGAGGGCGGGGTGTGCGCGACGGGCCGCACCCGGGCGTCGGTACGCTCGGAGGGTGAGCGACTTCACCGTGCGACGGGCGCGCACCGGCGACATCCCGGGCATCGAGACGCTCATCGCCCCGCTCGTCGAGAGCCGCGTGCTGCTCGGCAAGGACCGCGTCGTCTTCTACGAGGCCGTGCAGGAGTTCCGCGTCGCCGAGGGGGCCGACGGCGCGCTGCTCGGCTGCGGCGCCCTGCACGTCATGTGGGAGGACCTCGGCGAGGTGCGCACCCTCGCCGTCGCCGACGCGTGGCGCGGACGCGGGGTCGGCCACGCCCTCCTCGACCGGCTCGAGAGCGAGGCCCGCGAGCTCGGGCTGTCGCGCCTGTTCTGTCTCACCTTCGAGACCGACTTCTTCCGCCGCCACGGCTACGAGGAGATCGGCGAGGGCATCGTCTCGCCGGATGTCTACGCCGAGCTCGTGCGCTCGCCCGACGAGGGCGTCGCGGAGTTCCTCGACCTCGCGCGCGTCAAGCCGAACACCCTCGGCAACGCCCGGATGCTCAAACGGCTGTGACGCTCTCGATCGGCATCGCGGGCTCGATTCCGGCGGAGGGCGTGCGGCGCATCGCGACGGCCGTCGAGGATGCCGGCTACGCGGCGCTGTGGGTCAACGACACCCCGGGCGGGAGCGCCCGCGCGGCGCCCGCGGCGGCGGCCGAGGTCACGTCGCGGATCGGGCTCGCGGCCGGAGTCGTGCCCCTCGACCGCGTCAGCGCCGCGGACATCGCCGCCCGGCTGCGCGACCTGCCGACCGACCGCGTGCGGCTCGGCGTGGGGAGCGGCGCCTCGCGCGCCCCGCTGCGACTGCTCGAGGACGGCGTCGAGGAGCTCCGCGCCCGCACGGCCACGCCGATCCTGATCGGAGCCCTCGGCCCCCGGGTGCGCGCGCTCGCCGCCCGGATCGCGGACGGCATCCTGTTCTCGTGGCTGACGCCGGAGCTCGCGGCCGAGGCGCGTGAGCAGATGCGCCGGGATGCCGACGGCCGCCCCGTCGAGGCCGTGCTGTACGCGCGCACGATCACGGGCCCGCACGCGCGACCCGCGCTCGAGGCGGAGGCGGCGCGCTACGCCTCGTACCCGCAGTACGCCGCGCACTTCGAGCGCCTCGGGATCGACCCGCTCGACACGACGATCGAGCTTCCGCGTCCCGGCTCGGCCTGGGCGTTCGAGACGAGCACCGACGAGGTCGTGCTGCGCCTCATCACGTCGAACGGAGCCCCGGACGAGATCGTGACGGCGATCCGCACCCGCGCGGTGGGGCCGGATGGCCCGATCCGCCCGGGCACGCGCGACGGCTATTTCCGCGACACGACCGATCCCGCGCGGCCGCGGCACTGGAAGCTCGTCGGGATGCAGGACTTCCTGCTCGTCGACGGAGCCTGGGTGGGGCGCAGCGCCTACCGGCACGGCCCGAGCTGGTGGACGCTCACCGGGGAGCTCGGCATCGACCGCATCGAATACGCCGACCTGCCGCCCGGCACCCCGATCTGACCCGGCCGCTGGCTTACCCTGGCCGCATGTCGACGCTGCGCACCCCGGTCGGGCCGCAGCCGCCGTCGGTCTACTGGCGACGGCGGCTCTTCGTGCTGCTGGGGCTCGCCGCGATCGTCGCGATCATCGTGCTGATCGTCGTGCGTCCGGGCGGCGAGAACGTCGGCCAGGAGACGCCCACGCCCACCAACACCGCCTTGGGCGAGCCGAGCGCACCGCCCGTCGAAGCCGGCGCGTGCGACCCCGCGAGACTCGTGATCGAGCCGGTCGTCGACCTCGCGAGCTACCAGGCGGGGCAGCAGCCGCAGCTGTCGGTGCAGATCACCAACACCGGGTCGGCGGCATGCACCCTCGCGGTCGAGGCCGACCAGCTCGTCTTCTCGATCGTGAGCGGCACCGACCCGATCTGGACGTCGACCGACTGCCTGACGACGCCCGCGTTCGAGGTCGAGCTGCAGCCGGGCGACCCGATCGGCAACGCGCCGATCGCCTGGGATCGCACCCGGTCGTCGGCCGACACGTGCACCACGTCGCGCCCCGAGGTCGTCGCCGGCGGCGCGACCTACCGCCTGAGCGTGATGCTCGGCACCGTCGAGTCGGAGATCGACGCGCCGTTCCTGCTCTACTGACGCCCCTCGCCGCGGGCGAATCCTCCAGGACCTAGAACGACCTAGAAGGTCGGGATGTCGGCCTGCGTCGCCGGGGGAGCCGCGGCGAACGCGACCCCGATCGCCGAGCGCACCGAGCCGGCGTCGCCGTCGACGACGGTCGCGTAGCCGAGCCGCTTCGCCTCGCCGAGTCGCTGGCGGGCCGCGGCGACGGGACGGATCTCGCCCGCGAGCGAGATCTCGCCGACGGCCGCGAGGGTCGCGGGCAGCGCCACGTCGCGCACCGCCGAGGCGATCGCGAGCGCGATGGCCAGGTCGGTCGCGGGCTCGGTGAGCTTCATGCCGCCGACCGTCGAGACGTAGACGTCGGAGGTCGACAGCTTCAGGCCGCACCGCCGCTCGAGCACCGCGAGGATCATCGCGACGCGCGAGGCGTCGACGCCGTTGACGACCCGGCGGGGCTGCGGGGCGCTCGTGCCGACGATGAGGGCCTGCACCTCGACGGGGATCGCGCGACGGCCTTCGAGGGCGATCGTGACGCACGTGCCGCTGACCGGGGCGGACGACCGGGAGAGGAAGAGCCCCGAGGGGTCGGGCACCTCGGCGATGCCGTCGCCCGTCATCTCGAAGCAGCCCACCTCGTCGGTCGGGCCGAACCGGTTCTTCAGGGTGCGCACGAAGCGCAGCGCGGTCTGGCGGTCGCCTTCGAAGCTGCACACGACATCCACGAGGTGCTCGAGCAGCCGCGGACCGGCGATCGTGCCGTCTTTCGTGACGTGCCCGACGAGCAGCACGGGGAGGTTGCGCTCCTTCGCGACGCGGATGAGCGTGCCGGCGACCTCGCGCACCTGCGCGGGCTGCCCGGGGGCGCCGTCGGAGAGCGCCGACGACACGGTCTGCACCGAGTCGACGATGAGCAGCGCGGGCTTCACGGCATCCACCTGGCCGAGGATCGTGGCAAGGTCGGTCTCGGCGGCCAGGTAGAGCTCGTCCGAGAGCGCGCCCGTGCGCTCGGCGCGCAGGCGCACCTGGGAGGCCGACTCCTCGGCGCTCACGTAGAGCACGCGGCTCTGCCGGCCGTCGGGGCGCCCGCTCGCCACGCGCGCGGCGACCTCGAGCAGGAGCGTCGACTTGCCGACGCCGGGCTCGCCGGAGAGCAGGATGGCGGCGCCCGGCACGACGCCGCCGCCGAGCACGCGGTCGAACTCGCCGATGCCGCTCGGGCGGTGGGTCGACGACTCGGTGCCGACCTGGGTGATCGGTCGCGCGACGCGGGTCTCGCCGACGGCGACCGGGGCGACGGTGCGCAGAGGGGCGCCCTGCTCGACGAGGGAGTCCCAGGTCTGGCACTCCCCGCAGCGCCCGACCCACTTCACGCTCGTCCAGCCGCACTCGCGACAGGCGAATCCGGGGGTCGTCGCGCGGGCCATGCGGTCAGCCTAGGCGGCACGTGCGACGCCGCCCCGTAGGGCCCCGGGGTACAGGTGCGAGGATTTCTCCGCGTGTCGCGGGGGAGGACGCGGGGGATCGGGGGACGGCCTCCACCCCTGCTCGGGGCGCGCCCGTGCTGGGGTCTGTGAGCGGGGCTCGCGTTCTGCCTAAGGTCCCTGCGGCGCGACATTCGGGTCGCGCCGACCGCAGATCCATCCCTGGGGGGAACTTCATGTCACGCTTGCGCACGCGCATGCTGGCCGCGGGAACGGCGATGTTCGTCGCCGCCGCGGTCGCTCTACCCGCCACCGCCCCGGCCTTCGCCGGGGTCGGCCCGACCTTCGACATCATCACGAGCAAGTCGAGCGCGGATGTCGGCGAGCCCAACGTCTTCTTCGTCGTCGAGATGGAGAACCTCGACTCGTCGTGCATCGAGACGCGGCCCACCGTGCCGTACACGCTCACGATCACCTCGCCCGACGGCCCCGTGCCCCCGCGCACCGGCGTTCTCGACGCGGACGACCTCTACACCGGCAGCTCGACCAGCGACATCTGGCATCTGTGGCTGGAGCTCACCGATTTCCAGGCGGGCGAGGTCTACACGCTCTCCGCCGGCACCGACCACGCGTGCTTCGGCGGGCTGTCGTTCACCGACTCGGCCACGATCACGATCAACGGCGGCGAGCAGACCGAGGAGCCCGGTGACGGCGGTGACGACGGCGACGAGGACGAGCCCTGGGAGTACGAGGGCGAGGACACCGTCGGCGGCATCGTCTACGTGCAGGATGTCGCGGGCAGCACCTCGGCCGACGACTACGCGCCGCGGTCCGGCGTCGAGGTCGCGCTCTACAACGGCGACGCGCCGGAGGACGGCCCGCTCGCCGAGGACACCACCGACGGGAGCGGCCACTACGAGCTGACCGCCCCGATGGAGCAGCCGTCCGACGAGGACATCTGGTACGTCATCGTCGCGAACGTCGACGGCGACCCCTTCTTCTACACGCACGACGCGAGCCCGGCCGAGCCCACGGCGACCGACCCGTACGACAGCGACTGGATGTACCCGTACGAGTTCGACAGCGAGGTGTCGTACGACATCTACGCGGGCACCCTGCCCGACCCGACGTGGTCGATCGCCGCGCCGAGCCTCACCGTGGGCGTCGCCTACGACCACACGTTCACGGCGCCCAGCACGGCTCCGTGGAACTGGAGCTGGGGCGGCGACCTCGAGGTCGAGGACCTCCCCGACGGACTCGACTGGGAGGTCGTGGACGCCTGGTACGAGGACACCGCGCCCGGCCTGCGCATCTTCGGCACGCCGACCGTCGCGGGCGAGTACTCCTTCTGGGTCGCGCTCTGGGACGACTACGGCAACGAGGTCGACTTCGACGTCGAGGGCGTCGTCGCGGCGGCGGTTCCGGGCGGCGGCTCGGGCCCCGGTGGCGGCTCCGGCCCGGGGGGCGGTTCCGGCCCCGGCGACGAGGACGAGGGTGACGACGACGGCTCGAGCGAGCCCCTGCCGACCGATCCCGACGCGCAGCGCGACCTCGAGCTCGACCTCGATCTCGACCTCGGCCAGCCGATCTCCGGTTCGTCGGCGGTCGCGACGGCCTCCGGTCTGCAGGAGGGCGCCGACTACGACATCGTGGTGCGCTCGACGCCGCAGACGCTCGCCGTCGGCACGGTTCCCGCGGGCGGCACGGTCACCCGCGCGGTGACGCTGCCCACCCTCGAGGCCGGCTGGCACTCGCTGACCTTCACGAGCACGTGGGCGGGAGGCGGCACGGCCGTCGCGAAGCTCTGGTTCCAGGTGAGCGCGTCGGGCACCCTGCTCGCTGTCTCGGACCAGGCACCGAACCTCGCGAACACCGGGGCGAACATCGGCGGCAGCCTGCTGCTCGGCTCGTTCGCGCTGCTCTCCGGCCTCGGCCTGGTGGCGCTGCGTCGTCGCCGGAGCGCGACGGCCTGACCTCGCACGACAGGGCCCGCGG
>JAEWKY010000069.1 GCA_023457615.1 Actinomycetes bacterium
GCATCGGCCGGGTCGCGAGCGGGGCCGCGGGAGTCGTGCGGTCGCGCGACGGCGCCGAGCGGGCGCTCCGCGTGCTGCTCGAGCACGACGGCAGCTCCCCCGCGTCGCGGGTCGCCCGGTTCAGCGACGTGCACGTCGAGGCGCTGCTGCTCGAGCTGCGCGACCGGGAGACCGCGAGCGGCGAGCAGGCCACGGGCGCCGTCGCGCGGCTGCTCGCCCACGATCGCGCGAACCGCACGGAGTTCGTCGAGACCCTGCGCGCGTGGCTCGACCACCTCGGCGACGTCGCCGCGGCCTCGGCCGCGCTGCACATCCACCCCAACACGTTCCGCTACCGGCTGCGCCGCCTCGCCGCCGTCGGCGAGATGGACCTCGCCGACCCCGAGGCCCGCTTCTCCGCCCAGCTGCAGCTGCGCATCATCCCGGATCTCCTCCGCCGACGCTGAGCCCGGGTGAGGTGCGTTTCTCCGGAGCTTCGGTCTGTTTCTCCGGTGAAGGGCGTACCGATCCCCGGGATGTCGGCGGTCCGAACGCATCGTCCCGGAAGAACTCCGGAGAAACGCACATCGCCCCCGCGATCAGGGCCGGATGTCGGTGACCCCCGTCGTGACGCGCCGCAGCACCTCGGGAGCGATCTCGACGCCGAAGCCCGGACCCGTCGGCACGTCGACGACGCCGTCGTGCATGCGGATCGGCTCGGTGATGATGTCCTCGCGGTAGAAGCGGTCCGACCCCGAGATGTCGCCCGGCAGGCTGAAGCCCGGCAGCGCGGCGAGCGCGGCGTTGGCGGCGCGGCCGATCCCAGTCTCGAGCATCCCGCCGCACCAGACGGCGATGCCGTGCGCGCGGGCGAGGTCGTGGATGCGGCGGGCCTCGAGGTAGCCGCCGACGCGGCCGGGCTTGATGTTGATCACCGCCGCGGCGCCGAGCACGATCGCGTCGGCGGCCGCCTCGGCCGAGACCACCGACTCGTCGAGGCAGATGGGCGTGCTGAGCAGCTTCGCGAGCTCGGCGTGCTGGCGCAGGTCGGCCTCGCCGAGGGGCTGCTCGATCAGGAGCAGCCCGTGCTCGTCGAGTCGCCGCAGGCGCGCGGCGTCGACGAGCGTGTAGGCCGCGTTGGCGTCCACCTGGAACGGCAGCTCGTCGCCGAAGGCCGCCCGCACCGCCGCCACCTCGGCGAGGTCGCGGCCCGGCTGGATCTTGAGCTTGATGCGCGCGTAGCCCTCGTCGACGTAGCGCCCCACGGCGGCGACGGTGGCGTCGAGCGAGTCCTGGATGCCGACCGACACCCCCGACGGCACCGTCGTCGCGGTCGTGCCGAGGTAGCTCGCGAACGAGACCCCCGCGAGGCGCAGCTGCGCGTCGAGCACGGCCATCTCGACGGAGGCCTTCGCCATCGGGTTCCCGACGATGCGCCGCAGGTGGTGCCCGACGGTCTCGGCGGTGAGGTGCTCGACCGGGAAGAGCATCGGGGCGATCCAGCGCTCGATCACGTCGGCGGCGCCGAGCAGGTACTCCGCCGAGTAGTAGGGGGTGTCGAGTGCCACGTTCTCGCCCCAGCCGGTGACGAGCTCCCCGTCGGCTGTGCGCAGCGTGGCCTCGACGAGGAAGCAGCGCTTGCTCGTCTGGGTCGAGAACGACGTCGTGAACGGGGCGACGAGCGGCAGCTCGACGTGGTGCAGTCGCAGGCTGACGAGTCTCATCGGGCGGGCTCCTTCTCGAGCACGTACTCGAAGTCGGCGGTGATGTCGGTCAGTCTCCACCCCGAGGCGAGCAGGTCGCCGAGCGCCTCGCGCGTCGTCAGCCGCCACGCGGAGGCGAGGTCGGCCGAGGTGCGTCGCACCTCCTCGACGTCGCCCGGCAGCGCGACGAGCGTCGTGCGCGCCCCGGTCGGAGGCCGCACGTACGCCGTCGGACCCGATCGCGTGTCGGCGACCGCGACGTGCACCGCGTCGAGCCGGCGCTCGGTGCGCCGGTCGGCGACGTCGCGCGTGAGATCCCAGCGCACGAGGATCCGGTCCGAGCGCTGCCCCTCGTTCACCGCGTCGACCATCCGGCCGTAGAAGTCCGGGATGTACTCGACCGCCTCGGCGCCGAGGGTGCGCAGGTTGAAGCGCGCGTTGCGCCCGACGAGCGGGTCGTAGGTCCAGGTCATGACGTCGAGACCGCGCTCGAGGCACCACGCGCGCTGGGCGAGCTTGATCGCGCGACCCGCGCCGCGACCGACGACGTGCGGCAGCAGTCCGACGATGTGCGAGTGGAACGGGCGGCCGGGCGGGCCGCTGAACCCCGCGGCCGCACCGACCGGCACGCCGTCGACGAGCGCGAGCGCCACGAGGTTGCCCGCGTGGGAGAGCGCGACCAGGATCGCGGGATCGAGGAACGGCGTCTCGGGGTTGCCCCAGATGCGCGCCAGCACGTCGCTCGCCCGCTCGGCGGATCGCGAGTCGTGCACCTCCTCGAGCACGAGGCCCGCGCGGCGCAGCGCCTCGTCGGCCTCGGCGCGCGCCGCGACCGCGTGGTCGCGCAGGCGGGCCACGGAGGGCTCGGCGCCCGACGCGGGGGCCGCGAGAATGTTCACGCCCCCAAGGCTCGCCATTTCGACCGGCGCGTGGTGTGTGCGATCGGACGAATGCAAGCGTCGGACGTTGTCACATCCGACGAATCGGCCCCGGCGTCAGCCTCGTACTGTCGTGCCATGGTGAACGACTCCACCCTCCGCGCGACCGGCGTGACGGCGGCCGAGGCCGGCGCGTGGCTGCGGGCCGAGCTGCCCGCTCTCCTCGAGAAGCACGGCGTGCCGGGGGCCGCGGCCGGCGTGCTCGTCGACGGCGAGATCGTCGCGACGGCGTCCGGCATCCTCAACCTCTCGACCCGCGTCGAGGCCGACGACGACTCGCTCTTCCAGATCGGCTCGATCACCAAGCTGTGGACGGCCTCCCTCGTGATGCAGCTCGTCGACGACGGGCTCGTCGACCTCGACGAGCCGATCCGCCGCTACCTCCCCGAGTTCCGCATCGGCGACGAGGCCGCCGCCGCCGCGATCACGACGCGTCAGCTGCTCTCGCACCAGGCCGGCTTCGAGGGCGACCTCTTCACCGACACCGGTCGCGGCGACGACTGCGTCGAGAAGTACGTCGCGACGCTCGCCGACACGCCCCAGCTCTTCGCCCCGGGGGAGATGTTCTCCTACAACAACGCGGGCTACATCGTGCTCGGCCGGCTGGTCGAGGTGCTGCGCGGCACCTCGTGGGAGCAGGCCGTCGCCGAGCACCTCATCCAGCCCCTCGGGCTCACCCACGCGGCCGCGGGCGCCGAGGACGCGATCCGGTTCCGTGCGGCGATCGGCCACCTCCCCGGTCCCGACGGCGCGCTCGCGGCCGCCCCCGTCTGGAACTTCGCCCGCTCGAACGGCCCGGCCGGCTCGAGCCTGTCGATGCGCGTCGCCGACCTCCTCGCCTTCGCGCGGATGCACTTCGAGGGCGGCGTCGCGGCCGACGGCACGCGCGTGCTGACCCCCGAGTCGGTCGCGGCGATGCAGCAGCCCCAGGTCGCGGTGCCGCCGCTCGGCCTCATGGGCGACGCGTGGGGCCTCGGCTGGGAGCTCGACGAGACGCCGGCGGGGCGGATGATCTCGCACGACGGCAGCACGCTGGGGCAGAACGCCTTCCTCCGCACGCTGCCCGACTCGGGGATCGCGATCGCCCTCCTCACCAACGGCGGCAACCCGATCGCCCTCTACCGCGACGTGTTCGGCGAGCTGCTCGAGCGCCTCGTCGGCTCCGACGTGCTGAAGCCCATGCCCTCCCCCGACGACCTCGACGTGCGCGTCGACGACGCCCGGGCCTCCCGTTTCGTCGGCACCTTCTCCGCGTCGGTGCTCGACATGACGATCACCCACGACGACGAGGGACGCCTGTGGCTCGACGAGACGCCGAAGGGCTTCGTCGCCGAGCTCGTCACCGCGAGTCCGCGCACGCGCCTCGTGCCGTACGGCGACGACGGGCTCATCACCGCCGAGCGCACGATGGGCTCGCACTGGCTCTACTCCTTCGTCGGCGCCGACGAGCAGGGCCGCGCGCGGTTCCTGCACACCGGACGCGCCATGCCCCGCACCGCCTGAGATCCATCCGCGCGCGGCTCCGGCCGCACCCGACCCCCACTGGAGGACACCGCATGTACCGCCCTGGCACCACCCCCGGCGCGCGCTCAGCGCGTCACGGCATCGTCGCCGGCCTCTCGGTCGCGACGGTCGTCGTCGCCCTCACCGGCTGCACCGGCGGAGGCCCGTCCTCCGACGGCGCCTACGTGCAGGTCATCGGCACCGACCTCGGCAGCCTCGACCCGCACCTCGTCGCGACGAGCGCCGGCTTCTCGGCCGCGCGCTTCGCCTACGACCCGCTCGTCAACATCGACGCCGAGGGCGCCCTCTCGTCGGGTCTCGCCGAGTCGTGGGAGGTCGACGGCACGACCGTGACCTTCACGCTGCGCGACGACGTGACCTGCGCCGACGGATCCGACTTCACGGCGTCGACCGTCAAGGCGAACCTCGACTTCGTCGGCGACCCGGAGAACGCGAGCCCGCTGCTCGGCACCTTCCTGCCGGCGGGCGCGACCGTCGAGGCCGACGACGCCGCGGGCACCGTGACGCTCGAGCTCGCCTCGCCCGCGCCCTTCGTGCTCGAGGGCATCGCGAACGTCGTGATGCTGTGCGACGCGGGCGTCGACGACCGCTCGCTGCTCGAGAGCGGCACCTACGGCACCGGGCCGTACGTGCTGACCGAGGCGGCGGCGAACGACCACTACAGCTACGAGCTCCGCGAGGGCTACGCCTGGGGCCCCGACGGCGCCTCGACGGACGCCGAGGGGATGCCCGCGACGGTCGAGCTGCGCGTGATCGACAACGAGACCACGGCGGCGAACCTGCTGCTCTCGGGTGACGTCAACGCGGCCGGCATCTTCGGCCCCGACGCCGCGCGTCTGGCGGACCTCGTGCAGGGCGGCAGCCGCGCCATCACCGGCGAGGCCTGGTTCAACCACGCCGCCGACCGTCCCACGGCCGACCCCGCCGTGCGCACCGCGCTCGTGCAGGCGCTCGATCTCGACGAGCTCGCCAACGTCATCACCTCGGGCACGGGCGAGCGCGCCACCCAGCTCGCCGTGGCCGCTCCGGCGGCGTGCGTCGGCGGCGACTTCACCTCGTCGCTGCCCGCGGCCGGTGCCGACG
>JAEWKY010000070.1 GCA_023457615.1 Actinomycetes bacterium
GGCACGACCGGTCGCGGCCGCCGCCGAGCCCGCCCGCCGCGAGAGCTCGGCGATCCCGATCGTGGAGGCGGTGCGACTGCTGGACGCCGCGATGCCCGCCGAGCGCACCCTCGTGCTCGACGGCGGACGGTTCTTCTTCGAGGCGGCGCGGCGGCTGTCGGTGCCGTCGCCGCGCGCCTACGTGCACACCGCGAGCTTCGCCGCGATCGGCATGGGCATGAGCAGCGCGATCGGCGCCGCACTCGCCGACGACGCCGGACCCGTGCTCCTCGTGACGGGCGACGGAGGATTCATGCTCGGCGGCCTTGTCGAGTTCGCGACGGCCGTGCGCACCGGGATCGACCTCGTGGTCGCGGTGATGAACGATGCGGCCTACGGCGCCGAGGTCGTGCAGCTCGAGGAGCACGGCCTCTCACCCGAGGTCGCCCGCCTGCACTGGCCCGATCTCGGACCCATCGCGACGGCGCTCGGCGGCCACGGCACGACAGTCCGCACGATCGCGGAGCTCGAGGCCGCTCTCGCGGGACTGCCGGGACGCGACCGGCCGGTGCTCCTCGACATCCGGATCGACGCGACCGACGTGCCGTGGCCGTTCCACAAGCCGACGCCCGTCACCTCCCGGGACTGAGCCCCGGCGCGGACGGCGGCCCGGGGGACCTCGTGCGCACGGGGAGACGCTCGCCGTCGACGACGATCGGCGACGCGAGATGGCGCCCGCCCTCGGGGTCGCGCACCGTCGGCGCGAGCGCGCTCGCCTCGCGGAGGGTTCGCACGAGCTCGACCGGGAGGTCGTCGCCGAGCTCGTCGAGGAGCGACGCCGCGTCGCGCGTCGCGAGCTCGGCCTCGAGGCGGGCGTTGAGCTCGTCGCGGCGGCCGATCCGCTCCTCGACGGACAGGCCCGCGAGGTCGGTCAGACCGAGTCGCCCGCAGAGCGCGTCCCAGTGGTGGGCTTCGTACGAGATCCCGACCGCCACGAGCACCCCGTCGCGGCAGCGGAACGTCCGGTAGCCGGCCGGGGCCCGCATCGTGCCCGCGATGCCGACGTCCTGCAGTTCGGCCGTGAGACCGATCGCGTTGAGAGCGAACGCGGCGTCCCTCATCGACACGCCGAGCACCCGCCCGCGGGGACGCCCGACGAGCCCGGCGACCGCCGCGAGGGCGGCGTAGACGCCCGTGACGATGTCGGCGACGGGAGCGCCGTCGAGCTCGCTCTCGGTCATCGTCCGTCCGGTCGGCACCTGCCCCGCGACGGCCCGCACCGAGAGATCGTGCGCGGGCTTGGTGACCCCGCCCTCGTCGTCTCCGGCGGCCGTCACCGAGACGATGACGGCGTCGGGATAGCGGCGCGCGAGGGTGGGCGGATCCAGCTCGAGGCGGCGGGCGACGTCGGGCCGATAGCCCACCAGGACGACGTGCGCCGTCGCGAGCTCCCGATGCAGTCGCGCGCGGTCGCCGGGGGCACGGAGGTCGAGAGCGACGAATCTCTTGTTGCGCGCGAACGACCCGAAGACGGCCGGGATCGCGCGGGCCGGGTCGCCCGCGGGTCGCTCCACGACGAGCACGTCGGCGCCGAGGTCGGCGAGGATCGACGACGCGAGAGGCCCCGGAACCGTCTCGACGAGCGCGACGACGCGGACCCCGGCGAGCGGGAGCTCCGCGGAGCCGACGTCAGGCACCGTGGTCCTCGCGGAGGCGGCGCCGCAGCACCTTGCCGGTCGCGTTGAGCGGGAGCGCCTCGTAGCGCCGCAGGGCCCGCGGGATCTTGTAGCCCGACAGGCGCTCCCGCGCGACGGCTTGCACCGCGTCGAGATCCACGCCGTCGTCGGCGACGACCGCGACGCAGACGAGCTCGCCCCACTTCGGGTCGGGGACGCCGTACACGGCGAGCTCGGACACGCCGGCGACGTCGCGCAGGGCGTTCTCGACCTCGGAGGGGAAGACGTTGAACCCTCCCGAGATGATGACGTCCTTGAGCCGGTCGACGATCGTCAGGTAGCCGTCCGACGTGAGGTGCCCCACATCCCCGGTCCGCAGACGGCCGGCGGGATCGAACGCCGCGGCGGTCGCGGCCGGATCGCCCCGGTACCCCGGGGTCACGGCGTCGCCTCGGATCGCGATCTCCCCGGGGACACCGGGAGGGCACGGCTCGCCGTCGGCGTCGACGACGACGAGGTCGACGAACGGTCCCGCCCGTCCGGCCGAGGCGAGGATGGCTGCATCGCCGCGCGCCGCGCGGAGGTGATCACCGGGGTCGAGGCACGTGATGGGGAGCGAGCTCTCGCTCTGCGCGTACACCTGGTACAGGGTCTCCCCGAACGCGTCGACCGCCGCGCGGAGGTCGTCGGCGGTGATCGAGGACCCGCCGTAGACGATCGCGCGGAGGGCTCCGAGGTCGCGCGGGCGGGCGAGCTGCTCCCGCGCGAGCATCCCGACGACGGTCGGCACCGAGGTCAGCAGCGTCAGGCGCTCCTCCGCGAGGACCTCGAGGATGGCGCCGGCGTCGGCCTGCCCCAGGTAGTGCTGGCGCACGCCGCGCGTGTGGAGCGCGAGCGACAGCTGCATCGCGGCGTGGGAGAGCGGGATCGGATGCAGGGCCGAGGCGCCGTGGGGGACGGGCACGTCGATGAGCACGTTGCGCACCGTCGCCGCCAGGTTGCCCTGCGTCACGGTGATCGCCTTCGGCGCGCCGGTCGTGCCCGAGGTGAAGATGAGGGCGGCCGTGTCGTCCCGCTCGAGCCGAGGCGCGTCGACGGGGGCGAGACCGAGCGCGCGATCCCTCAGCCGGTCCCCGCGCTCCCCCTCGAGCGGCACGACGCGCACGCCGACGCCGCCGGCCTCAGCGAGGCGGGCGACCCACTCCGCGTCGGCGAAGACCGCGGCGAGCTCGGCGGACTCCGCGAGGGCGGCGAGCTCGGCCACCGTCGAGCGGCGGTTGATGCCCACCCGCACGACCCCCGCCGTGAAGCACGCCTGGTCGACGACGACGTAGTCGACCGAGTTGGCGCTCACGACGCCGACGCGGTCGCCGACGCCGAGCCCGAGCCGGGCGAGCAGGGCGCGTGCCCCGCCGACGGCTCGCTCGAGGTCGGCGTAGGTCAGCGCGCCCTCCGGATCGGACACGGCGACGACTCCCCCGTACCGGCGATAGCCGAGCTCGAGCAGTTGCTGAAGAGTCTCCATCCGTCCTCCTCGACGTGGCGATCTCGCACGAACAGCGATGATGTGATGCCACATTAGTTTATCCCGCAAGAGATGCGCGTCTGTGCCAAGATCGGGCCATGGATCGGCTCGACGTTCGTCACTACGAGGATCAGGTCGCCGAGCGCGCGGCCGACGCGGGGATCACGCTCGACATCGACGTCTTCGCGCTCGCCCTCAACCTCGTGCGCTCCGCGAACCTCTTGATCTCCGAGCTCGAGCAGGAGATCTACCGCTCGCGCGGCGTCAGCTACGCGGGATTCCGCATCCTCTTCGCGCTGTGGGTCGTCGGACCGACGGAGCCCAAGCGTCTCGCGACTCTCGCGAGCGTGACGCGCTCGAGCACGTCGAGCGTGCTCAACACCCTCGAGCGGGACGGGTTCGTGGAGCGTCGACGCGAGTCGGAGGACCGCCGCCTCGTGACGACGCAGCTCACCGCGTCCGGGTTGCAGCTCGTGCTCGAGACGCTCCAGGAGCACCAGGAGCTGCAGGGCCGCTGGGCCTCCCCGCTCTCCCACGAGGAGCGGCTCACCATGAACTCCCTCCTGCACAAGCTCATGCCGCGCGGCTGACGGGGCCGCGCCGGGCCGCACCCGGAACACCTCTACCCTGGAATGCATGCCCGCCGCCGCCACCCGAGGGAAGCTCTCCCCCGACCCGTTGCGCGATCTCGGCGTGCGGGCGACGGCCGAGGGCGGTGAGCTGCGGGTCTGGAGCGCCTCCGCGCACGGCATCGAGGTGAGCGTCTTCGAGGGGAAGGACCGCGCCTACGCGGCGTCGACCTTCTCGCTCACCCAGGATGCCGCCGGGGTCTGGAGCGGGTCCTCCCCCGACCTCACGCCCGGCACGTACTACGCGCTCCGCGCCCGCGGGCCCGAGGGTCCGACCCACGCCTTCGACCCGCGGAGGAATCTCCTCGACCCCTACGCGCGCGGTCTCGCCCGCACCGAGTCGGGCGAATGGCGCGGGTACGTGCAGGACGGCGCGTTCGACTGGGGCGGCGTCGGCAGACCGGGCATCGCGCTCGACCACACGGTCGTCTACGAGGCGCACGTCAAGGGCCTCACGAAGCTGCACCCCGGCATCCCGGAGGAGCTGCGCGGCACGTACGCCGGGCTCGCCCATCCCGCGACGATCGAGTACCTCCAGGACTTGGGCGTCACGACGATCGAGCTGCTGCCCGTGCACCAGCACGTCTCGGAGCAGCGGCTGCAGAAGATGGGCCTCGTCAACTACTGGGGCTACAACTCGCTGAGCTTCTTCACCCCGCACGCCGGCTACGCGACCCGCGCGGCGCAGTTCGGCGGCACGGGTGCGGTGCTGCGCGAGTTCAAGGGGATGGTGCGCCTCCTGCACGAGGCCGGCCTCGAGGTCGTGCTCGACGTGGTCTACAACCACACGGCGGAGGAGGGCCGCGGCGGGCCGGTGCTCTCCTGGCGCGGGCTGGACAACGCGTCGTACTACCGGCAGGACGACGACGGCGCCTACATCGACACGACGGGCTGCGGCAACACGCTCGACTTCGAGCTCCCCGCCGCCCAGCGCCTCGTGCTCGACTCGCTGCGCTACTGGGCCGACGAGGTGCAGGTCGACGGCTTCCGGTTCGACCTCATGGCGACCCTCGGCCGCGGCGCGAACGCCGAGTTCGACCCCGCGCATCCGCTGCTGCGCGCGATCCTCGACGAGCCGGCCCTGCGCGACGTGAAGCTCATCTCCGAGCCCTGGGACGTCGGGATGGGCGGTTGGCAGGTCGGCAACTTCCCCGCCGGCTACTCGGAGTGGAACGACGGCTACCGCGACCGGATGCGCAACTTCTGGCTGCGCGACGTCGCCGACGCGCGCGGCTCCGACGGCACGGCCGGGCTGCCGAGCGAGGGGATCGGGTCGCTCGCGCGTCGCCTCGCCGGGTCGAACCACGTCTTCGCCCTCGAGCGCGGCCCGCTCGCGAGCGTCAACTTCGTGACGGCGCACGACGGCTTCACCGCCTGGGACCTCGTGTCCTACGACGAGAAGCACAACGCCGGGAACGGCGAGGGCAACCGCGACGGATCGAACGACAACAAGTCGTTCAACCACGGCGTCGAGGGCCCGACGAGCGACGCCGCGGTGCTCGCGACGCGACGCCGCGCCATCCGGAACCTCCTCGGCACGCTGCTGCTGTCGGCCGGCGTGCCGATGCTGACCGCGGGCGACGAGTCCGGACGCACGCAGCGCGGCAACAACAACGCCTACTGCCACGACTCGGAGCTCACCTGGCTCTCCTGGGAGCACGAGCAGTGGCAGCGCGAGCTGCTCGACGTGACGCGGCAGCTCATCCGGCTGCGGCGGGAGAACCCCGCGCTCCGCCCGCGCCGCTTCGGCCGGTTCGGCGAGACGACGCCGAGCGCGACGCAGATGGACTGGTACAACAAGCAGGGCCTCGGGATGTCGCTCGACGACTGGGACTCTCCCGCGGAGCGCACCCTGCAGTACCTCGCGGCCTCGACGCCCGAGGTCGAGGCGCCGAACCGCATCCTGCTCGTCGTGCACGGGCTCGAGACCGAGGTCGAGGTGACGCTGCCCGAGCACGAGGGGGTGTCCGGCTACAAGCTGCTGTGGGACTCGTCGCAGGACGACCTGGGCGACCGCGAGACCGAGCACGTGCCCGGCGAGGAGCTGCCGGTCGGCCCGACCTCGATCCTGCTGTTCCGCGCCCACTGACGCACCGGGGCGGGAGCGAGCCTCGGCGCACTAGATTCTTACTCATGTCCGACTCCGCTCCGCCCGCGGCCGGCTGGTACGCCGACCCCGAGAACCCCGCCGGCGAGCGCTGGTGGAACGGCTCCGGCTGGTCGGACCACAGGCGCGCCTCGACGGTCGCCGGCCCCGCGGCCCCCGCGCCGGTCGGCCCGGCCTCGCCCGACGGGTTCGCGTTCGGCACGGGCGCGACC
>JAEWKY010000071.1 GCA_023457615.1 Actinomycetes bacterium
CCCCCGCGGCATCCTGCGTGCCCGAGCGGACGCGCTGCTGGTTGCCGCCGTGCAGCAGCGGCTCGACCGTCGCGGTCCGGGCGACGACGAGGGCGCCGACGCCGACGGGCCCGCCGATCTTATGGGCCGAGACGGACACGAGGTCGGCGCCGACGGCGTGCACGTCGAGCGGCACGGCGCCGTACGCGGCGATCGCGTCGAGGTGCACCGGCACGCCCGCGGCGCGGCACAGGGCGACGATCTCGGCGACGGGCTGCAACGTGCCGACCTCGTTGTTCGCCCAGAGGAACGAGGCGACGGCGATCCCGTCGGGGTCCCGGGCGAGGGCCCGCTCGAGCGCAGCGAGCGAGAGCCGGCCGACGGCATCGACCTCGACCCAGTCGACGATCGCGCCCTCGTGACGCACGAGCCAGTCGATCGAGTCGAGCGTCGCGTGGTGCTCGGCCCGCGACGACAGGATGCGGCGACGGGGCGCGCGTGCCCAGAAGGAGCCCTTGAGGGCGAGGTTGACCGCCTCGGTGCCGCCACCCGTGAGCACGACCTCGACGGGGTCGACGCCGAGCGAGGCGGCCACGCGCTCGCGGCCCGTCTCGAGCAGGTCGCGCGCGGCCTGACCGTGCGCGTGGATCGACGACGGGTTGCCGACGACCGCGAGGGCGTCGACGTAGGCGGCCCGCACGGCGGCGGGCATCGGGGTCGTCGCCGCATGATCGAGGTACACGGGCATGCGCCCACCTTAAGCGGCGGTCGCGGGCGTCGCGCGCAGCATCCTCGCCAGCTCGCGCGCGACGACACCGGGATGGCGGGACGGCACGTTGTGCCCGCCGTCGACCGTCGTGGACCTGCGGAGCCGCCCGCTCGCCGCGAAGCGCCGCTCGGACGCCGCCGAGACGAGCCCGGTCTCGCCGCGCACGAGCGCCACGGGCACGTCGAGACCTTCGAGGAGCGACCAGGTCTCCTCGACGTGCCACCCGATCCCCGGCGCGTCGTCGGCGAGATGCGCGAGCTGGTGCCGGAACTCGAAGCGCCCGTCCGATCGGCGGCGCGTGTTGAGACGCACCCCGACGTCGAGAGTCGTCCCGTCCGAGCCGAGTCCGTAGGCACGCGCCCGCGCGACGATCTCCCGCCGGCTCGCGAAGGACGCGCCGCGACCGACGAACTCGCGGATGCCGCCGGCCGCGACCGGCGAGGGATCGGGCGTGACGACCAGCAGCAGCACGCCGGACACCCGGCCCGGCCGGCGCGCGGCGAGCTCGAGGGCGACGAGTCCGCCGAGCGAGTGGCCTGCGAGGAGCGTGCGGCGCTCGGGGAGCACGTGCGGCTCGAGCGCGTCCGCGAGCCGCGCGGGCGAGAAGTCGCCGTCGGGCGTCCAGGCCGAGCGCCCATGACCGGGCAGGTCGACGGCCCACGCCGGACCGCCGAGCCGCACCATCGCGGCATCCCACGCGTGCGCGTTCACCGCGCCGCCGTGCAGCAGGACCGGCCCTCCCGGCTCGGACAGCGCACCCCAGCGGATGCCCTCGAGAGCCCCGTCGCCCCACGCGACGCGCCGGGGTGGCAGCACCGCGCCCCGGAGGCCCGCGGTGGGCGCGGCGACGCGGACGTGCCCGAACTCCCCGCGCTCGGCGGCCACCCGGCGGACGCCGGCCACGTCAGACCGACACGATGACGGTCCCGCTCGCGATCGCCTCGAGGGTTCCGACGCCCCCGCCGACGGTGTGGGCGATGCCGACCCGGGCGCCGTCGACCTGCCGGTCGCCCGCCGACGCGGTCACCTGCCGGGCGAGCTCGACCACCTGCGCGACGCCGGTCGCCCCGACGGGGTGGCCCTTGGAGAGCAGCCCGCCGCTCACGTTGATCGGCACGAGGTCGTCGACGAGCGCGCGGCCCTCGTCGGCGAGCCCGATCGCCTCGGTCGCGAGCACCTCCCCGATCGTGAACGCGTCGTGGATCTCGGCGACGGCGACATCCGACGGCCCGAGACCGGCCGCGCGGTAGGCCTGCTCGGCCGACCGACGCGAGAGGTCGAGACGGGCCAGATCGGTGTCGAAGCCAATGGGCCGTCCCGACGACAGGCCCGTGCCGGCGATGCGCGCCGCGCCCGGGAATCGCGCCGCGAGGCGGTCGCCGACGAGCACGAGGGCCGCCGCGCCGTCGCTGTTGGCACAGCACTGGAGCAGCGTGAGCGGGTCGGCGACCGCCTTGGAGGCCAGCACCTCGTCGGCCGTCACCTCGGAGCGGAACATGGCGAGCGGGTTCGCCGCGCCGTAGCGACGGTTCTTCACGCTGATGCGCGCCAGATCCTCGACCGGGACCCCGTAGCGGTGGGCGTACGCGTCGGCCCAGAGCGCGTAGATCGCGGGCATCGTGAGTCCGATCGAGGTCGGGCGGTCGGAGCGGTCGAGGGTGATGCCGCCCTGGAACAGTCCCGTCATCCGCTCAACGCCGAGCACGACGACGGCGTCCACGGAGCCCGACGCGATCGCGGCGGTCGCGAGGTGCACGGCGGTCGACCCGCTCGCGCAGGCGTTCTCGACGTTGACGACGGGGATGCCGAGGAGGCCGACCCGCTCGAGCACGCGCTGGCCCGCCGCGCCGCCGCCGAGCACGTTGGAGCTGTAGGCCGCGTCGATCTCGGACGGCTCGAGACCCGCGTCGGCGAGCGCCTCGAGCAGCGCGGTCGCACCGAGCTGCTCGAGCGCGACACCCTCGTGCTTGCCGAACGAGGTCATGCCGACCCCCGCGATGAGGACCGTGCTCATCACGCGGCTCCGGCGAGGAAGCGGAAGCGGAAGCCCTCGAGCTCGTCGTCGACGGGCTCGAGGCGCACGACGTCGCCGGCCGACACGGCGGCGTCGACCCGCGCGAGCAGGCGGATCGACGACGGGAAGTCGGCATAGGCGAGGGTGTACGGCACGTCGACCCCGGGCGGGGCGAGACGCACGGTCGTCGCCGCGGCGACGACGCCCTCCCCCGAGACCGTGCGCGGCGCGAGAGCCGCCGAGCCGCAGGCCGGGCAGCGGTCCGCGGGCGTCGCGAGGAAGGCCGCCCCGCAGGAGCCGCAGTGCGACACGGTCACCTCGTTCACAGCGCCACCGCGTAGCCGCCGTTGACCGGGATCGTCTGCGCCGTGACCCAGGCCCCGGCCCCGCTGCAGAGGAACACGACCATGCCCGCGACGTCCTCGGGGGTTCCGAACCGACGGATGATGTAGCGCTTGAGCTGCTCCTTCGCCGCGGCCTCGTCGTCGAGCATGGTCTCGACGAAGGGCGTCCGCGTCGCCGAGATCGCGACGCTGTTGGCCGTGATGCCGTAGCGCCCGACGCTGCGGGCGACCGCCCGCATGAATCCAGCGGCGCCCGCCTTGGCGGCGGAGTAGACCTCGAGTCCGGCTTCGCCGGCCCGCGCCGCGTCGGAGATGATCGTCACGATGCGACCCTCGCCGTGCTCGCGCATGAGGGGCACGGCGAATCGCACGCAGTTGAGCACGCCGTAGAGGTTGGTGCCGAGCCAGGGCCCCCACGACTCGACCGGCTGCGACCAGAAGTCCTCGAAGCGCGCGGAGCCGCCCGCGCCCGCGTTCCCCGCGTTGTTCACGAGGGCATGGAGCTCGCCGAACGTCGAGCCGATCTGCTCGAAGGCGGCGGCCACCGCGACCGCGTCGGTCACGTCGAAGGGCAGGGCGAGCGCTTCGGCGCCCTCCGCGCGCACCTCGTCGGCGACGGCTTCCGCGCGCTCGCGCACGAAGTCGTTGACGACGACGGCCCGAGCGCCGGCCGACGCCGCGTCGAGCGCGATCTGTCGGCCGACGCCCTGACCGGCGCCGGTGATCGCGACGACGCGACCGGTCATGTCGATGATGCTTCGTCCCATGGGTTCTCTCCGGTTCCGGGGTCTCAGCCGGCCATCAGGGCGGCGCGGGTGTGCGGCGTGTCGAAGATCGAGCCCGAGAAGTAGTAGCCGCCGAGCAGCGTGCGCGCGATCACGAGCTGCTGGATCGTGGGCGGGCCCTCCTCGACGACGTTGGCCCGCGCGTCGCGCAGCATCCGCTCGATGGGGAAGCGGCGCGTGAAGCCGATGCCGCCGAAGACGAGGAGGGCGCGATCGGTGACCCGGCATACGGCCTCGAGACCGAAGAGCTTGCACGCCGAGGCCTCGGCGGGCACGCGGTGGCCGGCGTCGACGCGCGCCGCGACGTTCTCGAGCATCGTGCGCAGCGCGAAGACATCCGTCGCCATCTCGGCGAGGTAGCGCTGCACCGCCTGCCGCGTGCCGATCGGCTGCCCGAACGTCACGCGCTGCTTCGCCCGCTCGACCGACATCTGCAGAGCCTCCTCGGCGGTGCCGAGCGAGGACGCCGCAACGAACACGCGGCTGAGCTCCATCCCCTCCTCGATGAGCCCGAGGCCGTCGCCCTCGTCGCCGAGGCGGTGGGCGACCGGCACGCGCACCCCGGAGAACCGCAGGTGTCCGTGCTGGAGTCCGCGGGTGCCGAGCGTCGGCGGCAGCGGGTCGATCGTGAGACCCTCGGCGTCGCGCTCCATGAGGATGGCGCTGACCCCCGCGGCTCCCTTCGACGGGTCGGTCTTGCAGAACACGATGAAGTAGGTCACCCAGTCCGAGTTGGTGGTCAGCCACTTCTGTCCGTCGAGCACGTAGTGGTCGCCGTCGCGGGTCGCGCGCGTGCCGACGTCGGCACCCGTGCCGTGATCCGGCTCGGTGATCCCCATGCCGAACGACACCTCGCCGCGCGCGGCGAGCGGCAGCAGCCGGGCGCGCTGCTCCTCGTCGGCGAGCATGCTGAAGACGTGGGTCGAGGAGTTGTGGGCGTGCACGAAGCCGCGCAGCCCCCCGTGGATCCGCGACAGGTCCGAGAGGATCGGAAGGTACTGCGAGACGGTGAGGCCCGCTCCCCCGTACTGCTCGTCGACGAGCAGCCCGAAGGCGCCCACCTCGCGGAGCGCGGGGACGAGGACGTCCTTCGGGATGACGTCCGTCTCCTCGATCTCGTCCTCGAGCGGCGGGATGAGCGCCCACATCGCCTCGGCGATCGCGGAGCGGAGCTGGGTGTATTCGGCGTGGTCCACCGGGTGGTTCTCCTAACTGTGAAGCAGCGGTCAGCCGAGCCCCGCCCCGCCGTCGACGGGGATCAGGGCACCGGTCATGTATCGGGAGCGGTCGCCGGCGAGCAGCAGGAGCGCGCCGTCGAGATCGTCGGCTCGGCCGATCCGGCCGGCGGGGATGCGGCGGGCGAACACCGCGCTCACGTCCTCGCGCGCCAGCTCGGGGTGGAGCTCGGTCGCGACGTGCCCGGGCGAGAGGCAGTTGACGCGCACGTCGTCGCGCGCCCACTCGAGAGCGAGCACGCGCGTCAGCTGCACGAGCGCGGCCTTCGACGCGGCGTACGCGCTGATGTCGCGCGAGGGGCTCACGGCGGCCGGTGAGGCGATGTTGACGATCGAGACGGGGGCGCCGGGCCTGCGGCGCTCGACCACGAGGCGCGACAGCAGGAACGCGGCCCGCACGTTCGTCTCGAACGCGGCATCCCAGTCGTCGTCGGTGTGGTCGGCCGCCGGCGCGATCGTGCCCACCCCGGCGTTGTTGACGAGGATGTCGACCGGACCGTGGGCGGCCTCGACGCGCTCGAAGGCGCCCGGGAGCGCGTCGCGATCGCGCACGTCGAGCGTGACGGGCGTGATCGACCGGCCCGGGTGAGCCGCCACCAGCTCCCCGAGCCGGTCGGCCCGACGCGCGCTCGCCACCACGTGGGCGCCCTGTGCGGCCAGCACCCCGGCGAAGTGCCGGCCCAGACCGCTCGAGGCGCCGGTCACGAGCGCGACCTTTCCCGCGACCCCCCAGGGGTCGTCGAACCGCTCTTCCGTCATCGTCCGCTGAACCTCGGCGCGCGCCGCTCCGCGAACGCGCGGAGCCCTTCGGTGTAGTCCGCCGAGCGGCGGTGGGTGAGGATGGCGTCGAGCCCCGCGCGCAACCCGGCCTCCGCGTCGAGCACGCGCGAGGCTCCGACGAGCCGCTTGAGCTCGCGCAGGCCGAGCGGGCTCCGCGAGGCGAGGGTCGCGGCGAGTCCCTCGACGTGCGTCGCGGCGTCGCCAGCGGCCAGCACGTCGACGAGACCGATGCGATGTGCCTCGACGGCGTCGATCTCCTCGCCCGTGAAGAGCAGCAGCTTGGCGGCGGCCGGGCCGACGCGATGCGGCAGCCGGTACGCGCCGCCCGCTCCCGGGAGCAGGCCGAAGCGAGCGTGCGCATCCGCGAATCGCGCCGCGGGCCCGGCGACGATGAGGTCGCAGCACAGGAGCAGCTCGAGCCCGCCCGCGTAGGCCGCGCCGTCCACGGCCGCGACGACGGGGACGGGAATCGACTCCCACGCGCGGAACACGCGGTCGCTCGTCGTCAGCGTCGCCTCCGACGGACCCGGGATGCCGTCCTCGTCCGTCCCCGGGGCCAGGTCGGCCCCGGCGCAGAACGCGCTGCCGCGCCCGGAGAGCACGACGACCCGCACCTCGTCGTCGTGAGCGCGGGCGGCCGCCTCCTCGAGGGCGGCGAGCATCCCGTCGTCGAGCGCGTTGCGACGCTCGGGGCGATCCAGCGCGACCGACAGCACGCCGGCCTGCCACGCCACCGCGACGCCGCTCACGAGGCGGCTCCGTCGGCGGCGAAGTCGGCCGACAGCGCGCGGCGCAGCACCTTGCCCGAGGCGTTGCGGGGCAGCTGGTCCACGACGCGCACGACGCGCGGGATCTTGTAGCGCGCGAGCCGCTCGCCGACGAGGGCGCGGAGCTCCTCGAGGTCGAGGTCCCCGGAGGCGACCACCGCGGCCGCGATGGCATCGCCGTAGACCTCGTCGGGAACACCGAAGACGGCGACCTCGACGACCGCGGGGTGCTCGGCGAGCACCTCCTCGATCTCGTTCGGGTAGACGTTCTCGCCGCCGGTGACGATCAGGTCGCTGCCGCGCCCCACGATCGTGAAGTAGCCGTCCGTGTCGATCTCGGCGTAGTCGCCGGTGTGCAGCCAGCCGTCGCGGATCGTGTCGGCGGTCGCCGCGGGGTTGCCGTAGTAGCCCGTCATGACCGTGCCGGTCGCCGCTACGACGATCTCGCCGATCTCGCCCGGGGCGACGTCGGAGCCCGACTCGTCGACGACCCGCACCTCGGCTCCGGTGATCGCCCGACCCGTCGCCCGGGGTCGGGTCTCGTGATCGGACGGACGCAGGATCGCGATCGAGGTCGCCTCGGTCGTGCCGTACCACTGCGAGAACTCGGCGCGGGGGAACATCCGACGCGCCGCCGTGAACACCGTCTCGGTGATGCTCGACGAGCCGTACCAGATGCTGCGGATCGGGCTGGGCGCGGCATCCGGATGCTGCGTGAGCAGGGCGAGCATGCTCGGGGTCCACAGGGTCAGCGTGACCCCCTCGTCCTCGACGAGATCGAGCACCGCCCGGGGGTTGAAGCCCTTGCCCGAGAGCACCACGGTCGCGCCGAAGTAGAGGGCGGACAGGGCCTGGATGACGAGGCCGCCGCCATGGAACAGGGGCATGCAGATGAGCACGACGTCGTCGCGGCTGAGGCCGCCCTCGATGCCGTACATCGGCAGCAGACGCATCGTCGCGTCGTGCGTCGCCATGACGCCCTTCGGGCGGCCGGTCGTGCCGCTCGTGTACAGGATCGTCGCGACCGAGCCCGGGTCGAGCTCGGGCGGCACGGCAGGGGTCTCGCGGCGGAGCGCATCGAGCGATCCCGCCCCGACCCCCTGGATCGTGACGAGCGAGGTGCCGGGGGCGGCACGGGCGATCGAGGACGCGGCGGCCTCCTCGTAGCCCGGACCGGCCACGAGCAGGGTCGGGGCCACGTCCGCGAGCACGTGGTCGAGCTCCTGCGGCCCGTAGCGGAAGTTGAGCGGCACGAGCGCGGCGCCCGACTTGAGCACTCCGAACGCCACCTCGAGGAACTCGACGCAGTTCTCGGCGAGGAGGGCGACGCGAGCCCCCGGTCCGATCCCGCGTCCCGCGAGCGCCCCGGCGAGCGCGTCGGCGGCCGCGTCGAGTGCGCGGTAGTCGAGGCGGCGGTCGCCCATGACGATCGCCGGTTTCTCCGGGTGACGCCGGGCGCCGAGCCGGGCGATATCGCCGATCACTCTCATCGCGTTCCTCCCCCGCACTCCGACGTGCGCGGACTCCGGGTCGTCCGATCCCGACGATAACCGCGCTGGATCGCGATTGTCAAGGTTCGTATCATCGCATCTCACATAATCTCGGGAGAGACCGCGACGAGCGCCTTCCCGGCGAGCGCGCGAGCACCGATGGCGTCGAGGAGCGCCGCCGCGTCGGCGATCGACTCCTCCGCGCCGACCGCGACCTCGAGCCGGCCGTCGGCGAGGGCGGGAGCGAGCGCCGCCCAGGCGCGACGCACGGCCTCCGGTCGCCGGGCCGCGTGAGCGCCCCAGCCGGCTCCGACATGGCTCAGGTTGCGGTAGACCGCCCGATGGAGCGGCACGGTCGTGATCTCGCCCCCCGCGAACCCGACCGCGAGGTGCCGTCCGCCGTCCCGCACCGCTCCGAGAGCGGTCAGCGCCGCGTCGCCGCCGACCGGGTCGAAGAGCACGTCGACCGAGCGCCCGAGCCCCGCGATCTCCTCCGGCCCGATCGCCCGGTCGGCTCCGGCCGAGGTCGCGAGGGCGCGCTTGCGCTCCGAGCTCCCGACCGCGACGATCGAGCCCGCGCCGCGCCAGCG
>JAEWKY010000072.1 GCA_023457615.1 Actinomycetes bacterium
CGGCGAGCCCGCGGGCGTAGATCGCCCCGGCCTCGCCGAGTCCCAGCACGGCGATCCTCATGCCGGGATGCTAGTACGGAATTGTCGACAATCTCGGCGACGGTTCGTCGGGCGAGAGCGCCCTCACTTCGCGGCGGTGCGCCAGCCTCCCTGGTACTCGTTGCGCGCGACCTCGGCGTACGGCACGGGCGAGACGACGACGCGGATCTCGACCTGACGGTGCGGCTGCACCGTCGTCTTCTCCGAGTTGGGGTTCTCGCCCCAGAGGAGCGTGAGCTCCGTGCCGACCTCGACGTCGGGCGACACCGTGGCGAGCGAGAGCGCGCGACGCTCGTTGGCCGAGTAGCCGGTGAACATCGAGACGCCGACGTTCGTGCCGTCGGCATCCACGATCGCGTCGAAGTTCGACGAGCCGTAGTTCGCGTTCGGCAGGTCGAAGAACATCGCGCCGTCCGACTCCTCGGGCGTGAAGTACGAGCCGAAGATCTTGGTCGTGACGTCCTCGCTGTTCCAGGCGAGCGTCACCTTGCGCCGCTGCGTCGACGGGTCGATCTTCTCGAGCGCGTCGCGGCCGATGAAGTCGTGGTCGAACTTGACGAACGAGCCGTAGCCGAGCTCCCACGGGGAGGTGTAGTAATCCTCGATGTCGGCGCTGTGGAACGAGCCCGCGAGGGCGTTCATCGACTCGTACTGGTCGACGCCGGTCCACTCGCGGAAGCCGCGCTCCTCCTCGGAGGAGTAGACGGCCGGGAGGGGCGACGGGATCCAGCCCGACTCGAGCGTGTTCGACGAGTAGGCGCGCGAGCCGACCGGCTCGAGGCCGAACTCCGCGCCGGCCTCGAGGATCGTCGTGCGGATCCGCTCGGCGTCGGCGTAGGGGCCGTAGATCTCCAGGCCCGGGGCGCCGGCCATGCCGTGGCGCAGCGTGCGGATCCGGATGCCGCCGACGTTCATGTGGCCGAGGTGGAAGAACTTCACCTTGTCGACCGGGCCGCCGTTGAGCTTCTCGATGATGTCCCAGGCCGCGGGGCCCTGGAGCTGCAGACGCCACAGCTTGCGGCTCACCGCCTGCCCGTACGGACGCGAGTTGGAGCGGCGGTCGACCTCGATGTCGACGTCGTAGCCGCCCTTCTCCGCGTGGTAGAGCAGCCAGTTCGACACGGGCGCGCGGCCCACGTACGTGTACTCGTCCTCGGCCTCGCGGAAGAGGATGCCGTCGCCGATGACGCCGCCGTTCGAGGCGACGGGCACGAGCTGCTTGGCGGTGTCGACCGGGAAGTTCTCCGGCGAGTTGATCATCGTGTCGCTCAGGAGCTTGATCGCCCCGGAGCCCTTGAGGAACAGGTTGTCCATGTGGTGCGACTGGTCGAAGAGCACGGCCGTCTCGCGCCAGGCGCGCTGCTCGCGACGCCAGTTGGTGAACTCCGCGGGCACCACCGGATAGATGTAGGCGCCGAGCTTGTTGTTGCGCAGCATCTCGACGGCGTTGCCCGCCGCGTCGAGCTTCTGCTGCAGGTTGGTGGGGGCGTTCATCGCGTTCTCCTGACGTCGTCGTCGCGTTGCCGGACAGACTACCTACGCACATAGTTAGTTGTCCACGATGTCCACTGGGTGGGATTCCAGCCCCTCGATTGCAGCCAGGATTGTCTACAATCGCGACCATGAGGAACGTCATCGTGACCGATCCGCCGCGCACGCCGGTTGCCGACCTCGACCGGCTGGCCGAGCACGGCGTCGCGACGGTGCACGAGGCGTCCGGTCGCACGGGACTCGTCGGCACATCGCTCATCCCGCTCCAGCAGGGTGCGCGCGTCGCCGGCTCGGCCGTCACCGTGCTCTCCTGGCCGGGCGACAACCTCATGATCCACGCCGCCATCGAGCAGTGCCAGGCGGGCGACCTCCTCGTCGTCACCACCACCTCGCCGTCGCTCGACGGCTCGTTCGGCGAGCTGTTCGCCACCCAGCTGCACCGCCGCGGCGTACGCGGCCTCGTCACGACCGGCGGGGTTCGGGATGCCGTCGACCTGCGCGCGATGGGCTTCCCCGTCTGGGCGGGAGCCGTCAACGCGCAGGGCACCGTCAAGGCGACGCCCGGCGCGGTCAACGTGCCGATCGTGGTGGGGGGCGTCGTCGTGCACCCGGGCGACGCCGTCATCGCCGACGACGACGGCGTCATGGTCGTGCCCCGCGGCGACGTCGCGCGCGCCCTCGACGCGTCGCAGGCGCGCACCGAGAAGGAGGCCGCGGCGCGCGCCGCCTATCTCGAGGGCGCGGTCAGCATGGACCAGAACGGGCTCCGCGGGGTGCTCGCCGATCTCGGCGTCACCTACGAGCCCTCCGCGGGCTGAGTCGCCATGGTCACCGGGATCCGCTGCATGCTGATGCGTGGAGGCACGTCGAAGGGCGCCTTCTTCCTCGCCTCCGACCTGCCCGCCGACCTCGCCGTGCGCGACCGCATCCTGCTCGAGATCCTGGGGAGCCCCGACCCCACCCAGATCGACGGCGTCGGGGGAGGTCATCCGCTGCGCAGCAAGGTCGCGATCGTCGCGCCGTCGACCGAGCCGGGCGTCGACCTCGACTACCTCTTCCTGCAGATCGGCGTCGACACCCCGACCGTGTCCGACGCTCAGACCTGCGGCAACCTGCTCGCCGGCGTCGGGCCGTTCGCCGTCGAGCGGGGGCTGATC
>JAEWKY010000073.1 GCA_023457615.1 Actinomycetes bacterium
CCTCCATCGCGTCGGCGTCGGGGATGCGCAGGCGCGTCGTCATCCGACCGCGACGCGCGGCACGCGCGGCCCGACGCGCGTGACGATCTCGTAGCCGATCGTGCCGGCGGCGCTCGCCCAGTCCTCCGCGCGGGGCGCGCCGCGTGCCGGGTCGCCCCAGAGCACGACGCGGTCGCCCACCTCGACGGGCGCGTCGCCCACGTCGACGAGGAACTGGTCCATCGCGATGCGCCCGACCTGCTTGAACAGCTCACCGCGGATCGCGACGGTCGCCCCGCCCGAGGCCGAGCGCGGCACCCCGTCGGCGTAGCCGAGCGGCACGAGCGCGAGCGTCGTCTCCCGGTCCGTGCGCTCGATGAAGCCGTACGACATCCCGGCCCCCGCGGGCACGCGGCGCAGCGCGGCGACCGGCGCGCTCAGCTCCATCACGGGACGCAGCCCCATCGCCGCCGGATCGGCGTCGTCGGAGTGCTCGAGCCCGTACAGCCCGATCCCGAGACGCACGAGGTCGAGCCGCTCCGCGGGACGCGTGAGCGCCGCCTGCGTCGACGCGAGATGCCGCAGCTCGGGCTCGAGCCCGGCCTCGCGCGCGGCGTCGACGAGCTCGCCGAAGAGCGCGGCCTGGGCGTCGTCGTCGTCCGGCGACGTGTTCGACAGGTGGGAGAAGATGCCCCGCACCCGCAGCCGTCCGGCGCGCTCGTGGTCGGCGGCGCGACCGAACGCCTCGAAGGCCTCCGCGGGCGGGAACCCGTTGCGCGCGAGACCCGTGTCGACCTTGAGGTGCACCGTGGCGCCCGCGGCGGCCGCGCGCTCGAGCTGGTCGATCGTGCTCACCCCGAGGTCGACGTCGTGGGCCGCGGCGGCCTCCGCGTCGAGCTCCGCGCCGTGCAGCCAGGCGAGCAGGGGGGTGCGGATGCCGGCCTCGCGCAGAGCGAGCGCCTCGCCGAGGTCGGCGGTGCCGAGCCAGTCGACACCCTCGTCCTCGAGGGTGCGGGCGACGGCGAGCGCCCCGTGGCCGTACGCGTCGGCCTTGACCACGCCCATGACCTTCGCCGGCGCCACCTTGCCGCGCAGGATGCCGAGGTTCGACCGCAGGGCGGCGAGGTCGATGCGCGCCTCGCGCATCAGGGCTCCCCCGCCGTCTCCGCGACGACCTGGGCGATCGCGACGCCCGCGTCGTGCGACATCGAGAGGTGGAGACGCGTGATGCCCTTCCGCGCGGCGATCGCCGCGGCCGCGCCGCTGAGCCGCAGCGACGGGTGGCCCTCCGCGTCGGAGACCACCTCCATGTCGTGCCAGGTCACGTCGGTCGCGTCGCCGAGGGCCTTCATGAGGGCCTCCTTCGCCGCGAACCGTCCCGCGAGCGAGCGCAGCGGCAGCCCCCGTTCGCTCTCGGCGAACAAGCGCTCGCGCAGCCGCGGCGTCCGCCCGACGGCGCGCTCGAAGCGCGCGAGGTCGACGATGTCGATGCCGATCCCCGCGATTGCCATGCACCCATTCTGGGCCTTATGGCCCGTGCGGGTTACTCGACCGTGACCGACTTGGCCAGGTTGCGCGGCTGGTCGACGTCGAGCCCCTTCGCGGTCGCGAGCTCCATCGCGAACACGTGCAGCGGCACGACCGCGAGCAGCGGCTCGAAGAGCGGCGCGGCGAACGGGATGCGGATGACCTCGTCGACGAACGGCAGCACCTCGACGTCGCCGATCTCCGCGACCGCGATGACCCGGGCGCCGCGCGCGCGGATCTCCTGGATGTTCGACACGACCTTCGCGTGCAGCGAGTTAGGGTCGCGCGGCGACGGCACGACGACGATGACGAGCTGCCCCGGCTCGATGAGCGCGATCGGGCCGTGCTTGAGCTCGCCCGCGGCGAAGCCCTCGGCGTGGATGTAGGCGAGCTCCTTGAGCTTGAGCGCGCCCTCGAGCGCGATCGGGTAGCCCGCGTGGCGGCCGAGGAAGAGCACCGACTGCACGTCGCCCATCCACTGCGCGAACTCGGCGATGCGCTCGCCCGACGACTCGACGACCTTCTCGAGCTTCGCCGGGATGTTCTGCAGCTCCTCGACGAGCTCCGCGATGGCGGGGGCGTCGAGCTTGCCGCGCAGGGTCGCGAGGTGCAGGCCGAGCAGGTAGAGCGCCGTGATCTGCGCCACGAACGCCTTCGTCGACGCGACCGCGACCTCGGGTCCGGCGTGGATGTAGAGCACCGCGTCCGACTCCCGCGGGATCGTCGCGCCCTGGGTGTTGCAGATCGAGATCGTGCGCGCCCCGAGCTTCTTCGCGTGCTGCACGGCGACGAGGGTGTCCATCGTCTCGCCCGACTGGCTCACCGAGACCACGAGCGTGCGGTCGTCGATCACGGGGTCGCGGTAGCGGAACTCGTGGGCGAGCTCGACATCCACGGGGAGCCGGGCCCAGGTCTCGATGCCGTACTTGCCGACGAGGCTCGCGTAGGCGGCGGTGCCGCAGGCGAGCACGACGATGCGGTCGATGTCCTTCAGGATGTCGGCGATGCCGTCGAGCTCGGGCAGCCGCACCGCGCCGTCGACGATGCGCCCGAGGAGCGTCTTCGCGACGGCGTCGGGCTCCTCGCTGATCTCCTTCTTCATGAAGGTCGGCCAGCCGCCCTTCTCGGCGGCGGAGGCGTCCCAGGACACCTCGAACTCCTTCGCCGGCACGGGGTTGCCCGCGAAGTCGGTGATCTCGACGCCGTCGGGCCGGATCGTGACGATCTGGTCCTGGCCGACCTCGAGGGCGCGGCGGGTGTGCTCGACGAACGCCGCGACATCGGAGCCGAGGAAGTTCTCGCCCTCGCCGAGGCCGACGACGAGCGGGGAGTTGCGACGGGCGCCGACGACGACGCCCGGCTGCTCCTGGTGCACCGCGAGGAGCGTGAAGGCGCCCTCGAGGCGGGCGACGGCGCGCCGGAAGGCCGTCGTGAGGTCGCCGGTCTCGGCGTAGAGGCGCCCGATGAGGAGCGCGGCGACCTCGGTGTCGGTCTCGCTCGAGAACTCGGCGCCCTGGGCGAGCAGCTCCGCCTTGAGCGCGGCGAAGTTCTCGATGATGCCGTTGTGGATGAGGGCGAGCTTGCCGTCGTCGCCGAGGTGCGGGTGCGCGTTGCCGTCGGTCGGACCGCCGTGGGTCGCCCAGCGCGTGTGGCCGATGCCGGTGCGGCCGTCGGGGATCGGCGCCTCGGCGAGCTCTTCGCTGAGGGCCCCGAGCTTGCCCGCCTTCTTGCGGGTTCCGAGGTGTCCGGCGTCGTCGAGCACCGCGACGCCCGCCGAGTCGTAGCCGCGGTACTCGAGGCGCTTCAGGCCGCCCATGAGCACCTCGAGGGAGCTACCGGGTCCGACGTATCCGACGATGCCACACATGAGACCCGATTCTATGTTTTCCTAGGTGTCGATGTCCGACCCCGGCTCCGCGTCCGGCGGCTCCACTCCGTTCCTCGAGATCGATCGAGCCGAGTGGGCCGCTCTCGCACCCACCACTCCCCTCCCGCTCGGTGCCGGCGAGGTGGAGAGGTTGCGCGGTCTCGGCGACGCCCTCGACCTGGCCGAGGTCGCCGAGGTCTACGTGCCGCTCAGCCGGCTGCTCTCGCTCTACGTCGCCGGCGCGCAGTCGACCGCCGCCGAGGTGCGCGAGTTCCTCGGGCAGCCGGTGGCCCGCACGCCGTTCGTGATCGGCGTCGCCGGCTCGGTCGCGGTCGGCAAGTCGACGACCGCGCGACTGCTCAAGGAGCTGCTCTCGCGCTGGCCCGACACCCCGTCGGTCGAGCTCGTCACGACCGACGGCTTCCTGCTGCCCAACGCGGAGCTCGAGCGCCGGGGGCTCATGGAGCGCAAGGGATTCCCGGAGAGCTACGACCGCCGCGCCCTGCTGCGCTTCGTGTCCGAGGTGAAGAGCGGCGTCGAGGAGGTGCGCGCCCCGGTCTACTCGCATCTCGTCTACGACGTCACCGACGAGGAGGTCGTCGTGCGCCGCCCCGACGTGCTCATCGTCGAGGGGCTCAACGTGCTGCAGCCGCCGACGAGCGGTCGCCTCGCGGTGAGCGACCTGTTCGACTTCACGGTCTACGTGGATGCGCGCACGGCCGACATCGAGCGCTGGTACGTGGAGCGGTTCCTGCGACTCCAGCGCGGCGCCTTCGCCGATCCGTCGTCGTACTTCCACCGCTATGCGTCGCTCAGCGAGGACGAGGCGATCGCCCGCGCCCGCGGCATCTGGGACGCGATCAACGGCCCCAACCTCGAGGCCAACATCCTGCCGACCCGGGCGCGGGCCTCCCTCGTGCTGCGCAAGGGCGCGGACCACGCCGTCTCGAGCGTGCTCCTGCGGAAGCTCTAGTGAGGCGTCAGATCGTGTCGGATAGCGCGAGCTAAACCGACACTATCTGACACCTCAGACGCGTTCGAGCACGAACACCGGGATCTGGCGGTCGGTCTTCCCCTGGTAGTCGACGTAGGGCGGGTAGGCGGCGACGGCACGCTCCCACCAGAGCGCCTTCTCGTCGCCGACGACCTCGCGCGCCCGGTAGTCGTGCTTCTCGGACTCGTCCTGCAGCTCGACCTCGGGATGTGCGAGCAGGTTGAAGTACCACTGCGGGTGCTTCGGGGCCCCGCCCAGCGACGCGACGACGGCGTAGACCCCCTCGTGCTCGACCCGCATGAGCGCCGTCTTGCGGAGCTTCCCCGACTTGGCGCCCCGCGTCGTGAGCACGATCACCGGGAGCCCGGTGTCGCGCAGCGTCAGCCCCTCGGTGCCTCCCGACGACTCGATGAGCTCGGCCTGCTCGCGCGCCCATCCGCTCGTGCTCGGTGCGTACTCGCCTTCCAACGGCATCCGACTACTCCTCTGCGCTCGTGTAGCTGTCGAGCAATTCTCCCCGAAGGTCGTACGTGTAGCTGGCGGAGTGGTAGTCGTTGCCGAGCGAGATCGTGATCTCGGGCACCCCCTCCGGGTTCGCCCGCACCGACGGGTAGTAGGTGAGCACCCGATCCCAGCCGACGTCGGCACGGGCACGGGCGACCAGGTCGGGGATGATCGAGAAGTCGAGGTGCGAGGCGTCGAACAGCCCGGCGACGGTGCCGGAGCGCGGTCCGTCCCGAACGGCCCGGCCGTAGCGCCACTGGTACATGTCGGTCGTCGTCGCGCCCGGCCGGGTCGGCGCCTCGACGAGCACGTAGCCGTCGTAGAAGTACACCGCGACGAAGTCGTAGCCGCCGATCACCCCCGCGAGGTCGTCGACCGCCTCCTGCTGGTGCAGGCCCGTGCGCATGTCGTTGCCGTCGGGCCGCCCCTGCGCGAGGTTCGTGGCCGTCCACCCGATCAGGCGGTAGGCCGGGATGAGCACGAGAGCCGCACCGACCAGGATGACCAGGATCGCGAGCGCCCGGGACCAGCCCGCGCGCGCCGTCCCGACGGGCCGGTCGACGATGGCGCCGTTCAGCACCGCCGTCGACGCGGGGTTGAGCACCGCCTCCGTCTGCGCCGGACGCGGGCTCCTCGAGCTGAGGATCCCCGGCGGCACCGTCGAGGCCAGTCGCGGGAGCCGCTGCCGCATCCTCGTGCTGCCGGCGATCCCGGCCACGGTGAGCAGGACGGGGAGCCCGACCGCCCACGCCACGGTGTACGCCGGGTCGCCCGTGACGATCGCCCCGACGACGCCGCCGAGCACGACGCCGATCCCGAGCTGGAGGAGGAGGCGGAAGGCCGTGCCGCCGACGCTCACCGCCGGATCACGTCCCGGGCCAGGCGGGCGCCTCCTGCGGGACCGCGGCATCCTGCGGCGTCGCGCCCGGGCCTGCGGTCACGACGACCTGCGGCGCGTCGGCCGCGAGGCGCACGACCGTCACGAGCTCGCCCTGGCCGGCGAGCCTGCCGTCGTCGCGATGCACGCGCACCCGGTCCCTCACCTCGTACGGCGGCACGTCCGTCGCCGCGACGACGAGGCGCACGTCGTACGCCCAGGCGCCGTTGAGCTGACCGCCCGTCGCACGCGACGACCGCACCCGCGCGTACGCGCGCCGTCCCGCGGCCTCGGCCTCGGCGACCGCAGCGGGGGTCACGCGACGGCCGAACACCGGGTGCACGATCGCGAACACCGCGAAGAGGAGGGCGCCGATCGCCGCGAGGAGGGCGAGCGCGTAGAGCGCGAGCCGCACCCCGATGTTCTCGGGGTCGACGACGAAGGTGGAGGTCGCCGCCGCGAGGGCGAAGACCGCGAGGGACAGCACCGCGAGGAGACCGAGCCTGAGCCGCATGGCCGCGACACTATCGCCCGGAGGACTCAGACCGCGAGGTGCGTCTTCACGACGTCGGCGAGCTCGGCCGCGAGCGACTCGGCCGTCGCGGTGTCGGCCGCCTCGACCATGACGCGCACGAGCGGCTCGGTGCCCGACGGGCGCAGCAGCACGCGACCCGTCTCGCCCAGGCGGGCCTCGGCATCCCGCACCGCCGCGGCCACCGCGTCGTCGGAGTCGAGCCGGGCGCGGTCGACGCCGCGCACGTTGACGAGCACCTGCGGGTAGATCGTCATGACCGACGCGAGGTCGGCGAGCGAGCGGCCCGTGCGGGCGACCTCCGCCGCGAGCTGCAGCCCCGTGAGCAGCCCGTCGCCCGTCGTCGAGAACTGGCGGAAGACGATGTGCCCCGACTGCTCGCCGCCGAGCGACAGCCCGTGCTCCCCGAGCGCCTCGAGCACGTAGCGGTCGCCGACCGCGGTCTCGAGCATCCGGATGCCGTGCTCGGCCATCGCGAGCCTGAGCCCGAGGTTGCTCATGACCGTGGCGACGAGGGTGTCGTCGGTGAGCCGGCCGCGGGCCTTGAGCGAGAGGGCGAGGATCGCCATGATGCGATCGCCGTCGACGATCTCGCCGGTGTGGTCGATCGCGAGGCAGCGGTCGGCGTCGCCGTCGTGGGCGATGCCGAGGTCGGCGCCGAGCTCGAGCACCTTCGCCCGCAGCGGGCCGAGGTGCGTCGACCCGACGCCGTCGTTGATGTTGACGCCGTCGGGCTCGTTGCCGATGACGGTGACGGTGGCCCCGGCATCCGTGAAGAGCTGCGGCGAGATGCCCGCCGCGGCGCCGTGCGCGCAGTCGAGCACGACGTGGAGCCCGTCGAGCCGCTGACCCTCGAGCGTGCCGAGCAGGTGCACGAGGTAGCGGTCCTCGGCGTCGGCGAAGCGGCGGATGCGACCCACGTCGGCTCCCGTGGGCAGCAGCTCCGGGCTCTCGAGCGCGGCCTCGATGCGATCCTCGACCTCGTCGGGGAGCTTCGTTCCGCCGTAGGCGAAGAACTTGATGCCGTTGTCGGGCGCGGGATTGTGCGACGCGGAGACGACGACGCCGAAGTCGGCCTCGATGTCGTCGACGAGGAACGCCGCGGCGGGGGTCGGGATGACCCCCGCGTCGAGCACGTCGATGCCCGAGCTCGCGAGCCCCGAGGCGACGGCGGCCGAGATGAACTCGCCCGAGATGCGCGGGTCGCGCGCGAGCACGGCGCGCGGACGCCGACCCTCGGCGCGACGCCTCTCGGCGTGGCGGCCCTGGGTCAGGACCGTCGCGGCGGCCTGCGACAGCTCCAGGGCCAGGTGCGCGGTGATGACCTCACCGTTCGCCAGGCCCCGGACGCCGTCGGTGCCGAACAGACGCGCCATGGGCGAGTCGCTCGATTAACGCTTCGAGAACTGCGAGGCCTTGCGGGCCTTCTTGAGACCGGCCTTCTTGCGCTCGATGACGCGGGCGTCGCGCGTGAGGAAGCCCGCCTTCTTGAGCGTCGGGCGGTTGTTCTCCCGGTCGATCTCGTTGAGCGAGCGCGCGATCGCGAGGCGCAGCGCACCGGCCTGGCCCGAGGGGCCGCCGCCGGTGATCTTCGCGATCACGTCGTAGCTGCCGACGAGGTCGAGCACCTTGAACGGGTCGGTGATGAGCTGCTGGTGCAGCTTGTTCGGGAAGTACTCCTCGAGCGTGCGGCCGTTCACGGTGAACGTGCCGGAGCCCGGGATGAGGCGCGCCCGCGCGATGGCCTCCTTGCGACGGCCGACGGCCGCGCCGGGGACGTTGACGATGCGCGGGGCGCGGGGCGCCTCCGTCTGCTCCGCCGGGGTCTCCGTGCTGAAGGAGGTGAGGGCCTCGCCGGCCAGGGTGTCTTCGATCTTCGCCATGGTCATGGGTCCTTACTGGGCGACCTGAGTCAGGGTGTAGGCCTTCGGCTGCTGCGCAGCGTGCGGGTGCTCGGCGCCCGCGTAGACCTTGAGCTTCTTGATCTGGGCCCGGCCCAGCGAGTTCTTCGGCAGCATGCCGCGGATGGCCTTCTCGACGGCGCGGGTCGGGTGCTTCTCGAGCATCTCGACGTACGACGTCGCGGTGAGGCCGCCCGGGTAGCCCGAGTGGCGGTAGGCCATCTTCTTCTCGAGCTTCTGGCCGGTGAGGGCCACCTTCTCGGCGTTGACGACGATGACGAAGTCACCCATGTCCATGTGCGGAGCGAAGGTGGCCTTGTGCTTGCCGCGCAGGAGGGCGGCGGCGTGGGAGGCCAGGCGGCCCAGGACGACGTCGGTCGCGTCGATGACGACCCAGTCGCGCTGGATGTCCGCCGGCTTGGGGCTGAACGTGCGCGTCACAGTAGTGCTGCTTTCTTCGAGTGGTTCGTGAATCCCGCTCCGGTGAGCGTTGTCCGTGGATCACGGGCAACCCTGCGGTGGAGGGCTCAGAAGAGGCCTCCGGGATGGAGGCAACCTGTACAGGTTAGTCGAGGCCCGCATCCGGGTCAAACGCGCCCGGCTCGTCGCGGCGCGCGCGGGTCTGCGCGACCCGCGCGGCGAGCTCGTCGTCGGGCGGATAGCCCACCTCGACGAGCGTGAGGCCCTTCGCGGGCACGACCGCGAACTCGCTCGTGCGCTCCCGGGCCTCGAGCAGCTCGGCGGGCCTCCCCACGTGCAGCCGCCCGCCCCCGGCGGCGAGGCACGCCCCGACGAGGGCGCGCACCATGCTGTGGCAGAACGCGTCGGCCCGCACGCGCGCGACGAGCACGCCGTCGGCATCCCGGGCCCAGCCGAACTCCTGGAGGGTGCGGATCGTCGTCGCCCCCTCGCGCGGACGGCAGTAGGACGCGAAGTCGTGCAGGCCGAGCAGGCTGCGGGCGGCGGCCTCCATCGCCGCCGCGTCGAGAGCGGTCGGATGCCAGAGCTCGAAGCCGCGCCGGCGGGGGTCGCGCGGGGCGTCGGCGTCGGCGATGCGGTACTCGTAGCGGCGCCAGACGGCGGCGAAGCGGGCGTCGAAGCCCGCGGGGGCGACCACGGCCGACTGCACCTGCACGTCGCCGGCCGCGCCCGCGAGGCCGTTGAGCCGACGCGCGAGCGAGCCGAGCCCCGTCGGGGCCTCGCCTCCGCGGCGGGGACGGTCGAGGTCGGCGAGCTGCGGCTCGTCGAGGTCGAGGTGCGCGACCTGCCCCGTCGCGTGCACGCCGACGTCCGTGCGTCCGGCGACCGTGATGCCCGGCGCGGAGCCCGAGCGCCGGAAGATCGTCGCGAGCGCGGACTCGAGCTCGCCCTGCACGGTGCGCAGGCCCGGCTGTCGCGCCCAGCCCGTGAAGCCGCCGCCATCGTAGGCGAGGTCGAGCCGGATGCGCGTCACTCCCCGAGTCTGCCGTACCGGGCTACCCTGGTTCGCGGAGTCCCCTACCCCTATGACACGGCCCGCCTCGACCTCGACGCCGACCCCCGGCGCAGCCGCGCCCTTCCGCGTCGCGGGCCTCGACGGCATCCGCGCCCTCGCCGTCGCGACCGTCGTCGTCTTCCATCTCGTGCCGGGCGTGCTCGTCGGCGGCTACCTCGGCGTCGACGTCTTCTTCGTCGTGAGCGGCTTCCTCATCACGACGCTCCTCCTGCGCGAACGCGCGGCCACGGGACGGATCTCGCTCCGCGGCTTCTGGGTGCGGCGCGCGCGGCGGCTCCTGCCCGCCCTCGGCGTGCTGCTCCTGGTCGGCAGCGCCGCCGCGCTCCTGGTCGGCGGCGACGTGCTCGTCGGGCTCGGCGCCCAGGTCGTCGGGGCGGCGACCTTCTCGAGCAACTGGCTCTTCATCGCCGCGGGCTCGTCGTATTTCGACGAGACGGTGCCCGAGGTGTTCCGCAACCTGTGGTCGCTCGCCGTCGAGGAGCAGTTCTACCTGGTCTGGCCCGTGCTGCTCGTGCTCGTCCTGGTGCGGCTGCCGCGCGGGGCGAAGCTCGCGGGCATCGGCGCCCTCGCGGTCGCATCGGCGGTGTGGATGGGGCTCGCCTACTCGCCCGTCGACCCGACGCGCGTCTACTACGGCACCGACACGCACGCGTTCGGCCTCGCGATCGGCGCCTTCCTCGCGGTGCTCGTGCTCGACCGACCGCTGTCGGGCCGCGTCGCGCGGTGGGCGCTCGGGCTCGGCGGGACGCTCGCCGTCGCGGCGCTCGTCGCGCTCGCGGTCGTGCTCGCGGGCGAGCTTCCGGAGGCGTACCGCGGGGGTCTCGCACTCGTCGCCGTGCTGAGCGCGGTCGCGATCGCCGCCCTCCTCGTGCCGGGCTCCCCCGTCGCACGCGCGCTCGACCTCGCCCCCATCCGCTGGGTCGGCGTGCGCAGCTACGGCATCTACCTGTGGCACTGGCCGGTGTTCGTGCTGCTCGCGAGCGCGCTGCCGACCTGGCCGCGCGAGGGCCTCGCGGCCTGGGGCCTGGGCGGCATCGCCTTGGCGATCACGATCCTCGCCGCGGCGCTGTCCTACCGCTTCGTCGAGCAGCCGGTGCGGCGTCTCGGGTTCCGCGGGGTCGCGCGGAGCGTCGGGCGCGTGCTCCGCGACGGCCCGTTCCGCCGACGCGGCC
>JAEWKY010000074.1 GCA_023457615.1 Actinomycetes bacterium
CTGCTCAACGCGGCGCGGAGCCGCGTCGTCAGCACGCGCAGCAGCGACTCGGCGGCGAACTCGTCGCCCCGCGCCGCGACCGCGGCGTGGAACCGGGAGGCGAGACGCGCGGCGACCGGATCGCGCACGAGCGGCGCGTCGACGGCGGCACCGACGCGCGCGGCGTCGATCCCGTCGGGCTCGAGATAGACGACGCGCTTCTCGAACGCGTGGCCGGGCCGTGCCGAGTGGCCGTCGTGCGCCACGCCCGGCGGCAGCACCGAGAGCGTCGCCGCCGGAGCGACCCGGGAGTGCCGGCCCAGGCGGTAGTCGACGGCGCCGCGGTCGATGAGCAGCAGCGACCACTCCTCGTGCACGTGGAGCGGGTAGGAGTGCGCCGACATCCGCGCGTGCAGCACCTCGCGCACGCCCGGCACGTCGGGGCGCCAGGCCCGCAGACGGTCGGGCGGGGAGGCGGTCGGCATGTCAGGAACGTACAAGACACCGGCGGGCGCGCGCCGCGAGCATGGGCGGATGAACGATTCCGAGGGCCCCTTCCGCTTCGACACCCGCGCCGTCGTCGTCGTGCGCGACGACCTCGCCGCCTGGCAGGAGCTCAACGTGACGGCGTTCCTCAGCACGGGTCTCGCCGCCGACGCGAGCCTGCTCGGCGAGCCGTACGTCGACGCCGACGGGACGGTCTACGCCGCGATGCTGCGCGAGCCGATCATGGTGCGGGTCGCTCCCGCGGCGGAGCTCGCCGCCATCCGCGCCGCCGCCGTCGGACGCGGCCTGCGCACCGCCGTCTACACCGCCGACCTGTTCACGACGACCCACGACGCCGCGAACCGAGCCGCCGTCGCGGCCGTGTCCGGGGCCGAGCTCGACCTCGTCGGCGTGGCCGTGCACGGGGCGAAGAACGCCGTCGACCGCGTCACGAAGCGGGCGACGCTGCACCCCTGAGAGCCGCGGCGGCGACCGACGTAGTATCCGAGGGTGAGCGACCTCGAGAATGCGGTGGACGGCGTCGACGCGGAGCGGATGCTCGAGCGCATCCGCACCCTGGCCTCCCCCGCCTTCCAGGGCCGGCGACCGGGCACCGAGGGCGAGACCCTCACCGTGGAATATCTCGAGCAGGAGTTGCGCGACCTCGGGCTGCGCGGCGGGATGCCCGACGGCGGCTTCGTGCAGGAGGTCCCCGTCGTGAGCAACATCCCGAGCGCCACGACGCGCGTCACGTTCGCCGACGGCGAGCCGCTGCAGCCCCGGCACTTCGACGACTACCTCATCCGCTCGCCGCATCCGACGGTGGATCTCAGCGCGCCGATCGTCTTCGTGGGCTTCGGCGCCGAGGCGCCCGAGTACGACTGGAACGACTATCCCGACGACGTCGACGTGCGCGGCGCCGTCGTCGTCATGCTCGCGGGCGACCCGAACCGGCCCGACCCCGCCGACCCGACCCGCGCCGATCCGTCGTTCTTCCGCGGCACCGCCATGACGTTCCACGGCCGGTGGACGAACAAGTTCGACGTCGCCGACCGCCACGGGGCCGCGGGATGCCTCATCATCCACGACGACGTGCGCGCCGGGTATCCCTTCTCGGTGCCGCGCAGCGGCTGGGAGGGCGAGCACCTGGGCACGGAGGCGGCGCCGGGCAGGATGCCCGTCGAGGGCTGGCTCACGCGCGACTTCGCCCGCGAGCTGCTCGCCCGCGCGGGCCACGACCTCGCCGACCTGGAACGGCGGGCGGCGGAGCCCGGGTTCCGCCCCGTCGTCGTCGACGCCGAGCTGCACGTCGCCCTCGAGAACACGACCCGCCGCTTCACGTCGCGCAACGTCGTCGCGCGTCTCGACGGCACCGACCCCGAGCTCGCGCGCGAGTGCGTCGTCTACTCGGCGCACTGGGACCACTTCGGGCAGCGCACCGAGGACGGCGTCGTCAGCACCCTGGGCGGCGCCGTCGACAACGCGTCGGGCTGCTCGGCGGTGCTCGAGATCGCGCGGGCGCTCGCGACGTCCCCGGGCCGACGCAGCTTCGTGTTCCTCTTCTTCACGCTCGAGGAGTCGGGCCTGCTCGGCGCGGCGCACTACGTCACCTCGCCCGCCGTGCCTCTCGACGACACCGTCGGGATCCTCAACCTCGACATGATGAACGTCTGGGGCCGCACGAGCGACGTCGTGAGCACGGGACGCGGGCACTCGAGCCTCGACCAGGTGCTCGCCCTCCGGGCCGCCGAGCTCGGGCGCTCGGTCACCGACGACCCCGAACCCGACAAGGGCTACTTCTACCGCTCCGACCACCTCGAGTTCCTGCGCCGCGGCGTGCCCGCGCTGTTCTTCCTGCATCCGGGATCGGACTACCTCGACCGCCCCGCGGACCACGGCACCGCCGTGCGGGCGCGCTACGTGAGCGAGCTGTACCACACGCCCCGCGATGCGGTGGAGGACGACTGGGATCTCGCGGGCATGGTCGAGGACGTTCGGATGCTCACCCGCATCGGGCGGGACGTCGCCGACGCCGACGAGCGGCCGACGTGGTCGCCCGACTCCGAGTTCGCGCACCTCGACGACTGAGCGTCGCGCGAGGGGCGCGCGCGGCTCAGGCCGAGCGGATGAGCTTCTTGTTGACGAACTCGTCGGCGCCGAGGAACCCTAGCTCGCGCCCGATGCCGCTGCGCTTGACGCCGCCGAACGGCAGCTCGGGACTGTCGGCGAGCACGAGGTTCACGTAGACCATGCCCGCCTCGATCCGGTCGGCGACGCGCTCCGCCTGGGCGGCATCCGTCGTGAACAGGTAGGAGCCGAGCCCGAAGTCGGTGCCGTTGGCGATGCGGATGGCGTCGTCCTCGTCCTTCGCGCGGAACACCATCGCCACGGGTCCGAAGAACTCCTCGCCGTAGGCATCCATCTCGGGCGTGACGTCGGTGAGGATCGTCGGCTCGAGGTAGGCGCCCGTGCGGGTTCCGCCGAGGGCGAGCGTCGCACCCTGGGAGACGGCCTTCTGGATCTGCGCGTCGAGCCCCTCCGCCGCCGCGAGCGACGAGAGCGGGCCGAGCACGGCATCCTCGTCCGTCGGGTCGACGGCCTTCACGGCGCCGAGCCCCGCGACGAACTTCTCGAGGAACGCGTCGTAGAGCTCGTCGGCGATCACGAAGCGCTTCGCGCCGTTGCACGACTGCCCGCTGTTGTCGAGGCGGGCGTCGACGGCGGCCTGCACCGTCGCATCCAGGTCGTCGGTCGAGAGCACGATGAACGGGTCGGACCCGCCGAGCTCGAGCACGACCTTCTTGAGGTGGCGGCCCGCGACCTCGGCGACGGCGGCACCGGCGCCCTCGGAACCGGTGAGCGAGACGCCGTGCACCCGCGGGTCGGCGATGATGTCGGCGGCCTGGCCGCTCGAGACGTAGAGGTTCACGTAGGCGCCCTCGGGGAAGCCCGCGTCGAGGAAGATGCGCTCGATCGCCGCCGCCGAGCTCGGGCACTGGCTCGCGTGCTTGAGCAGGATGGTGTTCCCGGTCACGAGGTTCGGCGCCGCGAACCGGGCGACCTGGTAGTACGGGAAGTTCCACGGCATGATGCCGAGCAGCGGTCCGAGCGACGAGCGGCGGATGACGGCGGTGCCGTCGCCCTGGATGTCGAGGGGCTGATCCTTCATGATCTGCTCGGCGTGGTCGGCGTACCAGTCGATGATGTCGGCGGCGAAGTCGACCTCGCCGAGGGCGCCCTCGCGGATCTTGCCCATCTCGGCGACGATCAGGTCGGCGAGCTCCTCGCGGCGCTCGCGGTGCAGCTCCGCGACCTTCTTCAGCAGCCCCGCCCGCTCGGCGACCGTCGACGCGAGCGCCCACTCGCGGTGCGCGCGGCTCGCCGCGGCGACGGCGTGCTCCACCTGAGCGTCATCGAAGGTCGGGACGGTCGTTCCGGTCTCACCGGTGGCGGGGTTGGTGACGGCGTAGGCCATGGCTGCTCCTCGTTGATCAGGTGGTCACCAGGCTAGCCGTCATCCTCGGGGATCGGACGGGTGCGGCCGCGCGCGGAACGGGTGCCGAGGTGCCCCTGGAGGGACTCGAACCCCCAACCCTTTCCTTAGGACGGAACTGCTCTTCCATTGAGCTACAGAGGCTGAAGCCCCGAGTCTATCGAGCCGCGGCCGCCGTCCGGCGAAAGGTCAGCCCGGGGGGTAGAGGTAGTACGCGCCGCTCGCGGGGATCACGCGCTGGCTGTAGCCGTGGTCGACGGAGTAGTTGTACTCCTCGAGTGCGACGCTGCCGTCGGGGAGGATGCCGGAGACGTAGGCGACGTGATTGCCGCCCGGGAACCACGCGACGGCGCCCGCGACGGGGGTGGCCGACGTGACCCAGCCGCGGTTCTCCCACGCGCGCTTCCATCCGTACGCGCTCGACTGGGCGAGGTTCGACCAGTCGTAGACGAACGGTGCCGACGTGGAGCCGGCGTCGCGGTTGAGACGCCAGGCGACGAAGTCGACGCATTCGCGGTAGTAGTAGCGCAGCGGCGAGAGGCCGCCGCCCTGCGGGCGGGACAGGAACTCGGGCCACGGGTAGTCGTCGCCGAGCTCGCGGGCTCCGGAGGCGAGGTAGGCCGCGAGGTTCTGCTGGCGGATGGCGTCGGCGTAGAGGCGGCGCAGATCGGCGGCGCTCGTCGTGCCGTAGGCGTCGCGGATGAAGAGCGACTCGTCGGTCGTCGCCGCCGTGACCTCGAAGGTCTGGGCGTCGACCGGACCCGTCGTCAGGGCGAGCGGGTTCTGGTCGGCGAACGCCGGAAGCGTGAGGGAGGCGAACAGCCCCACGACGACGGTCATCACGCCGGCGCTGCTGAGCTTGCGCCGCCATCCCATCGTCGTCGGCTTCGCGAGGCTCGACCGCACGGCTTCGCGCGCCCGGGTGCGGCGCGAGCTCTTCGACGGGCGCTGCTTCACGACGGCGCGCGACTCGGTCGACGACGCGTAGCCGCCGGCCTGGCGCATCTCGCGACGCGAGGAGAAGCCCGGTGCCGCGACGGTCCCCGGTGCCGCGACGAGCTCGGAGGGGTCGGCTGACGGTGGAGCAGCGAACTCGCTATCCGTCACGAAACAACAGCCTCCGGGTCAATGACCTCTCGACCTTACGCGAGCGACGCTGAGAAATCACAGTGAGATAACGACCTCCTACGCCGCCGGCGCGAGGTACTCCTCCCATTGCGGTTGCGTGCGCTCGACCCCGCGCACGAGCCAGGAGGTGCCGTGCGGGGCCTTCGGGATGGTGCGGAGCGACCATCCCATCTCCTGCGGCGTGCGATCGCCCTTGAGGTTGTTGCAGCGCAGGCAGCAGGCGACGAGGTTCTCCCAGCTGTCGGCTCCGCCCCTCGACCGCGGCAGCACGTGGTCGATCGTGGTGGCCCCGGCGGCGCAGTACGCGCAGCGCTGGCCGTCGCGACGCAGCACGCCGCGACGCGACACCGGCACGAGGCGCCCGGACGGCACCTTCACGTAGCGGCGCAGCAGGATGACCGACGGCCGGTCCCACTCCCCCGAGGTGCCGACGACCGGATGGTCCGGATCGCTCTGCACGATCGACGCCTTGCCGCCGAGCACGAGCACGAGCGCTCGCTTGAAGGACACGACGGCGAGGGGCTCGTAGCCCGCATTGAGTACCAGGGTGCGCACGACAGGTTCTCCTCTCGAGAGGCCTGCACGGCTTGCAGGCTTCGACTCCCGGATCACCCGTGGACGTCAGGAGGAGCTCCGAAAACGCGAGAAGGCGCCGTCGCGAACGACTGCGCCTTCTAGCGAACCGGGACGTGACTGTGCACGACCGGTCGGATGCTGCGCCGTATCCGGAACAGCGCGCGGGCATCCTTGGTGGGGATGCTGCCCGTGCTCCGCATGCGACTCTCCTGAAACCTCGAGGGATTCGAGGGCTCCAGGCTAACCCCGGACACCGTTCGCGGAGGTTACGCCACGGTGACGATTGCGGATGCGGCTCAGATGCCGGCGCGGACGACCCACCAGTTGCCCCACGGCGCGCTGATCTTGACACCCGTGGCGGGCGTCGAGGCGTGGATCATCTGGCCGTTCCCGATGTAGATGCCCACGTGTCCGCCGCCGTCGGTGATGATCAGGTCGCCGGGCAGCATCGCCGCCGGGTCGATCGCCGTCATCCGGCCCTGCGCGCTCGACGAGTGCGGCAGCGAGACGCCGACGTGCGCGAAGACGAACTGGGTGAAGCCCGAGCAGTCGAAGCCGGCCGGGCTCGCGCCGCCGTACACGTAGGGCGCCCCGAGGTACTGCATGGCGATCGAGACGATCGTGCTCGGGTCGTAGCCGGGGTAGGGCGGGTTCGCCAGCAGGTCGCTCACGCTCGGTCCGCTGTAGGAGCGGTACGCCGCGGCCTGCGCCTCACGGGCGAGCTGCGCCGCGGACGTCACCGTGTACGTCTCGAGGCCGCTCACGGCGGCGGGCGCGTCGAGCGACTCCGCGACCTCGAAGCTCTGCGCGGCGGATGCCTTGTAGCTCTCGAGGTCGGAGATGGCGGCCTCGTCGCCCGAACGGTAGGCGTAGGCGGGCAGCGCGACCGTGGCGAAGATCGCGGGAACCGCGACGCCCATCACGAGAAGCGGCAGGACCTGGGGACGCGGCCTGCGTCGGCGGACGGAGCCGGGCTGCGGGTCGGTGGGGGAAGCGGGGGAAACGGGGGTAGGGGTAGAGCTTGAGAACACGAGAGACTCCCGCGCCGCACCGCCTCTCGAGCGGCCCCATCCCTGTCGTATGTCACGTCGCGCGGCAGAGGATGGGGGATGCGAGCGCCCCGCCGAGCGGCCTCCCGCCGGACTGGCTGGCCGGGAGGACCCGTCGACTATACATAGCCGGTCCTGGGATCGAGCCTTAGCAGTTCCGCGGCTGCGTGTTCTACCCCCGAAAGGGGGGTGAGGAGGCTCAGGCGGCGACGTAGACGTGGATCGCGACCTCGGACGGCAGCTCCAGGCCGTCGCCGAAGCCCTCGACCTGCACGAGCACGTAGCCCGCCGAGGCCGAGATCGTCGCGCTCGCGCCGGGCACGACGCCGGCCGCCCGCAGCTGCTCGAGCAGCTCCGGCTCGAACTGCACGGGCTCGCCGAGGCGCCGGATCTCGACGCTCACCGCCCCGCTCTCGTCGCGCAGTCGCTCGACGATGTTGACGACGCCCTCGAGGAACGGCCGCGCCGACGGCCCGCCGATCTCCTCGAGCGCCGGGATCGGGTTGCCGTAGGGCGACTCCGTCGGGTTGCCGAGCACCTCGAGCAGACGGCGCTCGACCTGCTCGCTCATGACGTGCTCCCACCGGCAGGCCTCGTCGTGCACGAGGCTCCAGTCGAGGCCGATGACGTCGTGCAGCAGACGCTCGGCGAGGCGGTGCTTGCGCATGACGTGGAGGGCGCGCGTGCGGCCCTCGGGGGTGAACTCGAGGTGGCGGTCGCCCTCGACCCGCACGAGGCCATCGCGCTCCATGCGCCCGATCGTCTGCGAGACCGTCGGCCCGGAGTGTCCGAGACGCTCGGAGATGCGCGCGCGCAGCGGCACGATCCCCTCCTCCTCGAGGTCGTAGATCGTGCGAAGGTACATCTCCGTCGTGTCGACGAGATCGGTCATGAGCGGTGGCCTCCCTGGAGACTCATCCTAGCTTTCGGCCGCCCGTAAGATCGGTGCATGCCGACGCTCGAGATCCCCCGCTCGCTGCTGCCCGCCGACGGTCGCTTCGGCTGCGGGCCCTCGAAGGTGCGGCCCGAGCAGCTCGCCCACCTGCAGGCGAACGCCGGCCTCCTCGGCACCTCGCATCGGCAGGCCCCGGTCAAGCAGCTCGTCGGCCGCGTGCGTGCCGGGCTCGCCGACCTCTTCGCGCTCCCCGACGGCTACGAGGTGCTGCTCGGCAACGGCGGGTCGACCGCGTTCTGGGACATGGCGGCGTTCTCCCTCATCGAGACGCGCAGCGAGAACCTCGCGTTCGGCGAGTTCGGCGCGAAGTTCGCCGCTGCGGCGGCCGCACCGTTCCTCGAGAAGCCCCACGTCATCCAGGTGCCGGGCGGCCGGCGTGCCGACATCGAGGTGCTCCAGGGCGTCGACGTCTACGCCTGGACCCACAACGAGACCTCGACCGGCGTCATGGCGCCCGTGACGCGGGTGCACGGCGACCCGGGCGCGCTCACCGTGATCGACGCCACCTCGGCGGCGGGCGGCATCCTCTTCGACGCGAGCCAGGCGGATGTCTACTACTTCGCCCCGCAGAAGAACCTCGCGAGCGACGGCGGCCTGTGGTTCGCCCTCGTCTCGCCCGCGGCGGTCGAGCGCATCGAGCGCATCGCGGCCTCGGGACGCTACATCCCCGAGATCCTGAGCCTCAAGAACGCGCTCGACAACAGCCGCCTCGATCAGACGCTCAACACGCCCGCGCTCGCGACGCTGCTGCTGCTCGAGAGCCAGCTCGACTGGATCCTCGGCCGCGGCGGTCTCGCCTGGGCCGACGCCCGCACCCGCGAGTCGTCGGGCCTCCTCTACGACTGGGCGGAGGCCGCGTCGTTCGCGACGCCGTTCGTCGAGAACCCCGCCGACCGCTCGCAGGTCGTCGCGACGATCGACTTCGACGACTCGATCGACGCCGCCTCGATCGCCGCGACGCTGCGGGCCAACGGCATCGTCGACACGGAGCCGTACCGCAAGCTCGGACGCAACCAGCTGCGGGTCGCGACGTTCACGGCGATCGAACCGGATGACGTGCGCGCCCTGATCGCGAGCCTCGACTGGGTGCTCGAGCACTCCCCGGTCGCGGTGGCGGGGTAGATCGTGCGCCTCTTCATCAAGGACTCCGAGCGACGGCCCGACCCCGCGCCGGTCAGGACCGACGACCGCAAGGTCGTGCTCGTCGGGCTCGTCGGCTGGATCCTGGCGCTCGGCGTCATGCTCCTGCTGCTGCCGCAGCTGCAGGAGTCAGGACTCGTCTGGGTGCTCTGGACCGTCGTCTGCGGACTCGGGCTCGGCCTCGTCCTGCTCGTCGTCACCGCTCGCCGGCACGGCTGACTCGTCGTCGTCGACGTCCTCGAAGTCGTCGTCCTCATCCTCGAGGTCGTCGTCGTCCTCGGAGTCGTCGTCCTCGGAGTCGTCGAGGTCACCCTCGTCGCCCGACTCCCCCTGCTCGGCCGCGGCGGCCGCCTGGGCCGCGCGGTACTCCTCGAGCCGCTCCGCCCACGGCACCCAGTCGGGGGCGAGCAGGGCGCCGTCGCCGGGCATGAGCTCGGCCTCGAGCACCGTCGGCTCCTCGCCCGGCAGCTCGGCGACGCTCACCGACCAGTGCCAGCCCGGGTAGCCCGAGAGCGCGGCCGCGAAGCTCAGCGTCGTGACGCCGTCGTCCTCCGTCGTGCGCTCGAGCAGCTCGCCGATCGTCGCCGCGGGGGTGAGCTCGGCGAGCGCCGCGCGGGCGATCTCGACGTGGTCGCTCATCGGCGCGCTCACGCCTCGAGGTCGTCGGCGACGCGGCGCAGCACCGAGGCGACCTTCTGGCCCCGGTCGCGGCTCGGGTAGCGGCCGTGCTTGAGGTCGCCGCCGATGCTGTCGAGCAGCGTCACGAGGTTCTCGACGACGATCGCCATCTCCTCGGCGTTGCGGCGGTTGCGCTGACCGAGCGTCTGCGGCGTCTCGAGCACGCGCACCGAGAGCGCCTGCGCCCCGCGCTTGCCGTCGGCGATGCCGAACTCCAGACGGGAACCGGCCTTGACGACCGCGCCCGCGGGCAGCGCCGAGGCGTGCAGGAACACCTCGGAGCCATCGTCGGAGGCGATGAACCCGAATCCCTTGTCCTCGTCGTAGAACTTGACCCGACCGGTGGGCATGGCGACTGACCTCTATCCTTGAGCCGTGGCGAACGACACCGCGGTACCCGGCAATCGTATCGAACGCGTCCTCGCGTTCACGATCGGATCGGTCGCGGGCGTCTCGATCCTCGGCATCGTCGCCGTCTTCGTCGGCAACATGTCCGGCGCCGACCTGACGGGCGGCATCTGGCCCGCCGTCACGCTGCTGCCGCTCGTCGGGCTCGCGCTCGCCTTCGTGCTCGTCGTCGTGTTCACCGTCGTGCGCATCCTGCGGCTGCGGCGGGATGCCGTGGACGGCCGCTAGCGAGCCGTGGCTGCCAGCGGTTCGGCCCTCGCACTCGCGGCCCGGCTGCGCGCGCTCGACGACGACGCGCTCGCGCGACTCG
>JAEWKY010000075.1 GCA_023457615.1 Actinomycetes bacterium
GTCGGCCGTCGCGCCGAGGGCGCCGCGGCCGCCGCCGCCCGGTGGGGTTGGGCCGAGTCCAGCGACGACTGGCGCTCCGTGATCGCCCGCGACGACATCGATGCCGTCGACATCGTCACCCCCGGCGACTCGCACGCCGAGATCGCCATCGCCGCCCTCGAGGCCGGCAAGCACGTGCTCTGCGAGAAGCCGCTCGCCAACTCCGTCGCCGAGGCCGAGGCGATGACCGCGGCCGCCGACGCCGCCTTCGCGAAGGGCGTCGTGGCGATGGTGGGCTTCACCTACCGCCGCGTGCCCGCCGTGCAGCTCGCGCGTCAGCTCGTCACGAGCGGACGCGTCGGGCGCATCCAGCAGGTGCGCGCCGCGTACCTGCAGGACTGGCTGTCCGACCCCGAGTCGCCGCTCACCTGGCGCCTCGACAAGGAGCTCGCGGGCTCCGGCGCGCTCGGCGACATCGGCGCCCACGCGATCGACCTCTCCGAGTTCGTCACCGGGATGCGGCTCGCCTCCGTCTCCGGCACGCTCGAGACGCTCGTCTCGGAGCGTCCCGTGCTCGCGGAGTCGTCCGGCCTCGGCGGCAGGGGCGGCACCGAGCGCGGACCCGTCACGGTCGACGACGTCGCCCTCGTGGTCGGACGCTACGACTCGGGCGTGCTCGGCACCTTCGAGGCGTCGCGCTTCGCGACCGGACGCAAGAACGCCCTGCGGCTCGAGGTCTCGGGCACCGAGGGCGCGATCGCGTTCGACCTCGAGGACATGAACTCGCTGCAGTTCTACGACGCCACGGCCCCCGAGGGCGAGCAGGGCTTCCGCCGCATCCAGGTGACCGAGCCCGTGCACCCGTACGTCGCCGCGTGGTGGCCGCCGGGGCACATCCTCGGCTACGAGCACGGGTTCAGCCACCAGGTGGTCGACTTCGTGCAGGCGATCGCCGAGGGCTCGCAGCCCGAGCCCTCGTTCGCCGACGGGCTGCACGTGCAGCGTGCGCTCGCGGCCGTCGAGACCTCGTCCGGCGCCGGCAGCGCCTGGACCACCGTCTGAACCACCCCGCGCGAAGGAGCGAGAACATGGCCCGTCCGATCACCCTCTTCACCGGCCAGTGGGCCGACCTGCCGCTCGAGGAGGTCGCGAAGCTCGCCTCCGGCTGGGGCTACGACGGCCTCGAGCTCGCCTGCTGGGGAGACCACCTCGACCCGTGGCGCTGGGACGAGCCGGGCTACGCGGAGGGCAAGCTCGAGCTGCTCGCGAAGCACGGTCTCAAGGTCTACGCCATCTCGAACCACCTCAAGGGCCAGGCGGTCTGCGACGACCCGATCGACCAGCGCCACCGCGACATCCTCAGCGACCAGGTGTGGGGCGACGGCGACCCCGAGGGCGTGCGCCAGCGCGCCGCCGAGGAGATGAAGCACACCGCCCGCCTCGCCGCGAAGCTCGGCGTCGACACCGTCATCGGCTTCACCGGCTCGAGCATCTGGAAGTACGTCGCGATGTTCCCGCCGGTGTCGCAGGCCGCGATCGATGCGGGCTACCAGGACTTCGCCGACCGCTGGAACCCGATCCTCGACGTGTTCGACGAGGTCGGCGTGCGCTTCGCCCACGAGGTGCACCCGTCGGAGATCGCGTACGACTACTGGACGACGGTGCGCACCCTCGAGGCGATCGGGCACCGCCCCGCCTTCGGCCTCAACTGGGACCCGTCGCACATGGTCTGGCAGGACCTCGACTCGGTCGGCTTCCTGCTCGACTTCGCCGACCGCATCTACCACGTCGACTGCAAGGACACCCGGAAGCGGATGACGAACGGCCGCAACGGCCGCCTCGGCTCGCACCTCGCCTGGGCCGACCCGAAGCGCGGCTGGGACTTCATCTCGACCGGCCACGGCGACGTGCCCTGGGAGGACGCCTTCCGCGCCCTCAACGCGATCGGCTACACGGGGCCGATCTCGGTCGAGTGGGAGGACGCCGGGATGGACCGTCTCGTCGGCGCCCCCGAGGCGCTCGAGTTCGTGCGGCGGCTCGCGTTCGACGCGCCCGACGCGGCCTTCGACGCGGCGTTCTCGACGAAGTAGGTCAGGCGGCGCCCGCCACCATCGCCTCGACCCGGTCGGGCGAGAGGGCGTGGTGGATGGCGAGCATGCACGCGCCGAGCACGCCGGCATCCGCCCCCACCCGCGACTGCGTGATCTGCAGGTGCTCGGTGGCGAGCGGCATCGAGCGCGTGTAGACGACCTCGCGCACGCCGGCGATGAGGTGCTCGCCGGCCTGCGCGAGCGCGCCGCCGATGACGATCGCCGAGGGGTTGATCAGGCTCACGCACGTCGTAAGCACCTCGCCGATGTCCCGGCCGGCTTGACGCACGGCCTGGATCGCCTCGAGGTCGCCGCGCTTGACGAGCTCGACGACGTCCTGGCTCCCGCCGGCGACGAGGCCGCCCCCGCTCAGCGTGCGGGCGAGCGCGCGACCGGAGGCGAGCGCCTCGAGGCAGCCGCGGTTGCCGCAGTGGCACGGCACGTCCTTGCCGCGCGCGACGTAGACGTGCCCGATGTCGCCTGCCGTGCCCTGCGCGCCGCGCTGCAGGATGCCGCCGGAGATCACCCCCGAGCCGATGCCCGTGGCGACCTTCACGAAGATGAGGTGGTTGGCATCCGGCCAGGCCAGCTCGCGCTCGCCGAGGGCCATGATGTTGACGTCGTTGTCGACCAGCACGGGCACGTCGAACGTCGCCTGGAGGCGGCCCGGGATGTCGAAGCGGTCCCAGCCGGGCATGATCGGCGGGTTGGCCGGGCGTCCCGTGCTGTGCTCGACGGGACCCGGGACGCCGATGCCGATGGCGAGCAGGTCGTCGCGCGTGCGCCCCGCCCGCGCGAGGATGTCGCTCGCCGTCTCGACGACCCAGGTGAGCACGCGCTCGGGACCGTCGGCGACGGGGATCGACGCGGCCTCCTCGGCGAGGATGCGCCCGGTGAGGTCGCTCACCGCCGCGCGCACGTGCGAGGCGCCGACGTCGACGCCGAGCACGACGCGACCGGATGCCGCGAGGGCGAACTGAGCGGAGGGGCGCCCGCCCGTCGACACGGCGTCGCCGATCGCGCCGACGAGCCCGAGCCGCATGAGGGCGTCGATGCGCAGTCCGATCGTGGAGCGCGCGAGACCCGTGATCGCCGCGAGCTCGGTGCGCGTGCGCGGCTTGCCGTCGCGGAGGATCTGGAAGAGGTCGCTCGTGGCCGAGGAGCCCAGCGGGTTGACGTGGGCGGCGCCCTCGGCACTTTCGTCGGTCACTGTGACATCTAACCAGCTACGCCGTACGAAGTGCGGTCGCGCCTAGGCTGACCGCATGCCGGGACCCCTCCACCGCGCCGAGATCGACGCGATCCGCGCCGGGTACGCGTTCGACGCCGCCGCGCTCGAGATGGGCGCGCTCGTCAACGGCGAGGCCCTGCTCGACGTGCCGGTGCGCATCCCGATCGCGATGGTGAACCGCCACGGGCTCGTCGCCGGCGCGACCGGCACCGGCAAGACGAAGACGCTGCAGGTGCTCGCCGAGCAGCTCTCCGCCGCGGGCGTCCCGGTGTTCGCGGCCGACGTCAAGGGCGACCTCTCCGGGATCGCGACCGCGGGGACGCCGGGCGACAAGCTCCTCGCGCGCACGCGCGGCATCGGACAGGACTGGAGCCCCGCCGCGTCGCCGACCGAGTACTTCACGCTCGGCGGCCTCGGCGCCGGCGTGCCGATCCGCGCGAGCGTGCAGCGCTTCGGCCCGCTGCTGCTCGCGAAGGTGCTCGGCCTCAACGACACCCAGGAGTCGAGCCTCGGCCTCGTGTTCCACTACGCCCGGAAGGCGGAGCTGCCCCTCGTCGACCTCGGCGACCTGCGCAGCGTGCTCACCCACCTCGTCTCGCCGGAGGGCAAGGGCGAGCTCGCGGAGCTCGGGGGCCTCTCGAAGGCCACGGCGGGCGTGATCCTGCGCGAGCTCATCAACTTCGCCGACCAGGGCGCCGACGCGTTCTTCGGCGAGCCCGCCATCGACACCGCCGACTTCCTCCGGCGCACCCCCGACGGCCGAGGGATCGTGAGCCTGCTCGGCCTCCCCGGCGTGCAGGACAAGCCCGCCCTCTTCTCGACCTTCCTCATGTGGCTGCTGTCCGAGCTCTACGCCGCGCTGCCCGAGGTCGGCGACCTCCCGCAGCCGAAGCTCGTGTTCTTCTTCGACGAGGCCCACCTCCTGTTCCGCGACGCGTCGAAGGACTTCCTCGCGGTGGTCACGCAGACGGTGCGGCTCATCCGCTCGAAGGGCGTCGGCATCTTCTTCGTCACGCAGACGCCGAAGGACGTGCCGGGCGACGTGCTCGCGCAGCTCGGCAGCCGCGTGCAGCACCAGCTCCGGGCCCACACCCCCGACGACGCCAAGGCGCTCAAGGCCACCGTCTCGACCTACCCGAACTCCGGCTACGACCTCGCCGAGGTGCTCACGACACTCGCCACGGGCGAGGCGATCGTGACCGTCATGAACGAGGAGGGCGCCCCGTCGCCGGTCGCCTGGACGCGGCTGCGCGCTCCGCGCGGCTCGATGTCGCCGACGCCGCCGGAGGTCGTCGCCGCGACCGTCGCCGCGTCGCCGCTCCTCGCGCGCTACGGC